>JAFNXG010000151.1 GCA_017383505.1 Clostridium sp. | reverse complement strand
TCTCCACTCTCAAATTCCTTATTATCATCCTCAATAAAAATATTATCCATATATTTATCTTTAAAAATACTATTATTATTTTTACCATACGTTAAAATAGAAATACTAATTACCATAATTAAAATAATTACTATACCTATTGTCTTTTTACTCTTTAATTTGTCCACCAAATTCCCTCCTTTATGCTATATTGTAATTATTAACAAAAAATTCTATATATAGACTTTCATTTTTAATTTATCTATAGAATTATTCCTAATTTTTTGGTAAACTTATATAATGTATGATTTAACTTGATTAGGAGAGACATATGAAAAAAATACTATGTAAAACGTTGACTTTTATATTTTTATTAACAATCTTATTAACAAATTTAACTATAACAAGCCCATTTGCATTACCTAATTTATACTGTGAAGGTATTTATCTTTTAGATGCAACTACAGGCAAGGTACTTTTTGAAAAAAATGCAGATGTTCAATATATGCCAGCTTCAACTACAAAAGTAATGACTGCAATACTTGCATTAGAAAATTGTAAGCTAGATGAAAAGGTTACTATAGGTGAGAAACCACCAATGGCTGACGGTTCTTCAATTGGTATTGAAGCTGGAGAGGTTTATACAATAGAAGAATTACTTTTAGGTTTAATGCTGGAATCTGGAAATGATTGTGCTGAAGCTATTGCTGAACATATATCAGGTTCAAATGAAGAATTTGCAAAATTAATGACGGCTAGAGCTATAGAACTTGGTGCCACAAATACCACTTTTAAGAATCCAAGTGGATTAACTCAAGAAGGTCATTTAACTACGGCTCATGACTTAGCTTTAATAATGAAACATGCTGCTGAAAATAAAGATTTTGTAAGAATATGCCAAACACCGCACCATTTTTACAAAAATCATCCGTTTTCCGATGGTACTGAAAAATGGGCAACAAATAAAAACCCATTACTAAAAGCTGATTCCAAATATAAATATGATTATGCCTATTGTGGTAAGACAGGCTATACTATAGCTGCAAACCACTCATATACTGCAGTAGCAAAAAAAGGTGATCAAACTATAGTAGGTGCATTCTTAAATGCTACAGATAAAGATGGTTTTTATACAAGTATAGGACAATTATTTGATTGGGGATTTCAAAATTATACAACTCAAAAAGTAATTTCTAAAGGTGATAAATTAGATGATTACTCTATAGATAAATCTACTTCTATTCCTTTATTATCTACTAAAGATATTTATTATACTTTTAACATAGGTAATGGCGAAAGTAGTACTAATCCAGATATTTCTGTAAAATATGCTGATAAGGATTTAACGGAAGCTTCTATTGCAACAGGTGATATACTATTTGATTCAACAGTTTTAATTAACGGAAAAGAAGTTTCAAAGTTAGAATTAGCAAGTGGTGCTGACAGAGAATATACTACTAAAGTAAAAATTAATAATGCAATTAATAAATTAATATCTAGTGGTTATATTACTCCTGCTATAATAGCTATTATCATTATAATTATAATAATATTAATAATAATATTAAGAGCAATTTATAGATATAAAAGGAAGAGAAGACGTTTCTTATCTAGACGTTCTTATATAAGAAGAAAACATAATTTCTAAATAAAAGTTAAGAGTTTTTAATTCAGTAAATACTAAACTAAAAACTCTTAACTTTTTTAATTTCTAAGCTTTTCAAGTAAATCATTTATATCTTTAGGTAATTTAGCTCTTAACTCCAAAGCCTTTTTTGTTTTTGGAGATTTAAAGTTTAGTCCATATGCATGAAGCGCTTGTCTTGATATAAGTTCAGCATCCTCCTCAAAACCGTATAATGTATCACCATAAATAGGATGTCCTAATGAAGATAAATGTACTCTAATTTGATGAGTTCTTCCAGTTTCAAGTAAACACTCAACTAAATCTGCATCTTTTAATCTTTCTAACACTTTATAATGAGTAATACTTCTTTGGCCTCTTTCATCTACAACTCTTTTCATATTACCCTCAATCTCCGGTCTATAAATAGGTTTATCTATAGTTCCTTGCATCTCTTCCATATGTCCATGTACTAATGTTAAATATCTTTTCTCTATCTCATTATCTTGCATATTTTTAGATAGTTCCATATGTGCATATTGATTCTTAGCTATTATTATTAATCCTGATGTATCCATATCAAGTCTGCTTACAAGTCTTACAATACAATCTTGATTAGTTTCCCTAAAATAATATAATAATGCATTTGCTAGTGTTCCTGATTGATATCTCTTTGTTGGATGCACTACCATATTAGGCCTCTTATTTACAACTATTATTTCACTATCTTCATAAACAATATCTATATCAATATTTTCTGGTTCAATATTTTGACTTTCTTTTTTATTAAGATTTATTAATATATTATCATTTGCTTTTAATACGTAATTCATTTTAACTACATTATTGTTTACTAATATTCTTTTATCAATTGCAGCTCCTCTTATAAGCCTTGATGATAATCCCATTTGCTCTTTTAGATATTCTCTTATCTTTTGTCCTTCAAAAGATTTATCTACTTGCTTTTCTAAAGTGCTCATATTTCTCCTCCTTAAAAAAGAAATTATAAATGGCAAATTTATTTAGTTAAATTTTTAATTTAACCATCTAAGTTTGCCATTAAAATTAAGTATTATTCAAATATTAAGTAATCTTCACCAATTATTATTACTGCATCATAATCTTGATACTCATCTTCTTTATTTTTTGAAAGATGCTTTATACCTGTATCATCACTTAACATCTTTTTTAATTCTTTATCATTTGATAATATAGTAGATTCTTTAGTTTTATCAAAATTTCCAACACTTATATTACTATAGCCTAAGTTTTCTAACTCTATTTTTAAATTTCCTGCTAATCCATTAACTCTAGTTCCATTTAAAACCATAATAGAATACTTATTCTTAACTTCACTATTATCAACTTCACTAGTAATTTGTAATGATTTTAATAAACTTTCATTATATGTTGGATCTACAACTAAAAAGTCTTGACCATATATTCTCTCATTATAACCCTGTAAAGTTTCCATAGATATTCCTGAGTTGCTTATCATTTCAAGTCCATACTTAACCATATCCGTACCAGACATATTAGTCACTACATTTTCCTTAATAGCTTTTAAAATATCAGGAACTCTTGTAATTATAGATGGATTTGTACATTTTTCTATTAGCTTAGATATAAACTTTTGTTGATTTTTAATTCTACCTAAATCCCCATCTGCAAGCCCTGTACCATCATTATTTTTTCTCCATCTAAAGAATTCTTCAGCTTTTTGACCATCTAATAATACAGTCTCACCTTTTTTAAAGTTTATATGAAGATTTTGAGCATCATCATCATAATACATATCTCTATCTATAGTCATTTCAACTCCACCAATAGCATCAATTAAATTCCTAAAAGCTGCATAATCAACTTCTACAAGATAATTAACTGTTATATCTAGCAAATCTTGAACTTGCTCTATTACTTCTTCCTCTCCACCTAAGGCATATGCAGCGTTAATTTTCCAATAAGGAATGTAATTTCCATTTCCATCGTGTGCATTTTCAACTTCAATTAATGTATCTCTTGGAATTGAAACTATATTTATATAATCAGTACGAGGATTATAATTTAAGAGCATCATAGTATCAGTTCTTCTAGCTGAAGTATTTTGAGTATTTCTAGTATCTCCTATATCCATACCTAATACTAATATATTAACAGTTTCATTATTTTTAGCCTTAACTGCTGATATTAAGTCATTATTATTTAAAGAAGATACAAAAGAAAATGCATATGTAGCACCTATTGCAATTAATACTACTATTGTTAGAATCAAAGCTAAAATAGCTCTTTTTATAACCGTAGATTTCTTTTCTTTTCTTTTTAACCTTCTTTTTAACTCCAATTCTTTCCTTGGGCTTAATTCTTTAACTTTTTTATTAACAGAACCCCTTCTATTATTTCCGTTATCAATACTTCCAGCCATATCCCATTCTCCCACCTTATATTATACTAATAAAAATTTAAAACTAAATTGCTACTTTATCTAGCTTCATTTTTATTATAAACTAAATAATTTCTAGC
>JAFNXG010000150.1 GCA_017383505.1 Clostridium sp. | reverse complement strand
ATATTAATAAAATTTTTAGTATTGGTATCATTATAAGTTACCCATTTACCCATAATAAAAAATGTTGCTTTAACTTCATGTTTATCCAATACAGCTAATATTTCTTCTAAATAATCATTTTCAGCCCAATTAATATCAAATGTAATAGCAACACTCTTTTCTTCGCTATCAACGCTGTATATAGGAAGTTTTTTATTAAGTAGATATAGAACAGGAGCTGAAGTTGATAAATAGTTATATATACAAGAGGTAGTTATTGTGAAAAAAACAACTATTAAAGATATAAAAATTTTTTTATAAGATTTCATAAAAATTTCCTCCATGTAAGAAATATGTAACAATATATATTATGTTTATTTATTAAAAAATATATTAATTATTAATATAAATACGTAAAACAATTATTTATTACCAAAAAATGTTTAATAAATAAAAAATATATTAGAAAAATATTGAAAGTTATGAGTGATTTGTATTATAATGGAAATAAATCTTTGATATTTTATAACAGCAATAAGATTTATTAATTACTAAGGGAGAGAGGGGTAAAGATGGACAATTTGATGTTAAATAACAAGATTTATCTTGAAGGAAAAATCGTAAGCGGTTTGGAATTTAGTCACGAAATGTATGGGGAGGGTTTTTATACATTCCTAATGGAAGTAACAAGGCTAAGTGATTCTGTAGATTTATTAAATATTACAGTATCTGAAAGACTTATTAGCAATATGGATTTATCTATAGGTAAAGAAATAGTAGTATTAGGTCAATTAAGATCTTATAATAAATTTGTAGATGGAGCAAATAAGTTAATATTAACTGTTTTTGCTAGAAATATAGAACCATGCATAGAAAAGAGTAAAAATCCAAATGAAATATTCTTAGATGGTTATATATGTAAGGAACCAGTTTATAGAAAAACACCATTTGGAAGAGAAATTGCAGATGTATTATTAGCTGTAAATAGAGCGTATAATAAATCAGATTACATTCCAACGATTGCATGGGGAAGAAATTCAAGATTCTGTCAGACTTTAGAAGTTGGTGATAATATTAGAGTATGGGGAAGACTACAAAGTAGAGAATATCAAAAAAAGATAAGCGAAAATGAAATAGTTAAAAAAGTCGCTTATGAAGTATCAATTTCTAAGATGGAAAGAGTTTCTCAAGAAGAAGTTGCACAAAATACTAATACTGATAACGAAGAAGGTGCAGTATAAAATAAAAAAGACCCCCTTTTGGGAGTCTTTTTTATTTTCTTAAATCGTCTAATATTTGAGTTTTATCTTTTGTTTTATCATCAACATTTTTAACTATTCTTGCAGGAGATCCAGCAACTACTACCCCAGCAGGAACATCTTCTGTAACTACAGATCCAGCAGCAACAACAGCACCAGCACCTATTTTAACACCTTCTAATATAACAGCATTAGCTCCAATCATTGCATCATCACCAATTTGACATGGTTCTTTACTTGGTGGTTCTAAAACACCAGCAACAACAGCACCAGCACCTAAGTGAACTCTTTTACCTAATTGGCCTCTAGCTCCAATTACAGCGTTCATATCTACCATAGTACCTTCGCCAATTTCGGCTCCAATATTGATTACAGCACCCATCATAATTACAGCGTTTTTACCGATAGAAACTCTATCTCTTATTATTGCACCGGGTTCAATTCTTGCATCAATTGATAAAAGGTCTAGCATAGGAATAGCAGAATTTCTTCTATCATTTTCAACTCTAAAAGATTTTATGTTGTGTTTATTTTCTAATATTATTTCAGTAATTAAATCACTTTCACCAAATAATATGTAAAAATTGTTATTGCCATAATGCTCAACTTTATCTAATGAAGTATCGCTTAGCTCTCCATTAACATATACCTTTACCGGAGTTGTTTTTTTTGATTCCTTAATAAATCTTGCTATTTCATATGGATCAGTTAAATTATAATTCATAAAATCATCCTTTCTTTGACATGTAAGAAATTTAACTAAGTACCTATATTATAATAGAAATGGAAGTTATTTTAAAGAGACAATAGTAAAATAGTAGAAAAAACTTTACTATATATTTCATTTAATATAGAATTATTTATAAATCAGTTTATAAGTATATCATAATTTAGGGGGCAAAATGATGAATGAAAATTTAAAAAAGGTAAAAATTTCAGGGATAAGAAAATTTTATAATGAAGTCCAAAAGGTTGATGGAGCAATTTCATTAACATTGGGGCAACCAGATTTTAAATTACCATTATCAATTGAAGAAGGATTATTAGAGGCAATAAAACAAAATAAAACTACATATACAAGTAATTTAGGAATTATTGAATTAAGAAAAGAAATTAGCAACTATCTTCTAAATTATAATATTAACTATAATGAAGCGGAGATTTGTATTACTGTTGGAGGAAGTGAAGCTTTATTTGATATATTTACTGCATTATTAAATAAGGATGATAAGGTATTGATTCCAACACCGGCATATCCAGCTTATGAAAGTATAGTTAATATATTAGGAGGAGAGGTTGTTAACTATTCATTGGATAGTAATTTTAAAATAGATATAAATGATATCAAAAATAAGATAAAAGATATGAACATAAAATATCTAGTGTTATCTTTACCAAGCAATCCTACAGGAGCTATCCTATCAAAGGAAGAGAGAGATCAATTAGTAGATGTAATTAGAGAAAATGACATAATAGTTATTACAGATGAGATTTATCAATCATTATGCTATGATGAATACTATAGTGTTGCTCAGTCAATTGATATTAAGGATAAGATAATATATGTTGGTGGGTTTTCGAAAATGTTTTCAATGACTGGATTAAGAGTAGGATATTATGCTTGTTCAGAATTACTTATGAATGAGATTATAAAAGTTCATCAATATAATGTATCTTGTGCTCCATCTATTTGTCAATGGGCAGTATATAAGGGCTTGAGAGAGGGCTTACAAGATGTAGATCATATGAAAGGTGTTTTTGAAGCTAGAAAAGATTTGGTTGTAAATAAACTAAAGAAAATGGGTTTAGATGTCGTTATTCCTAAGGGAGCATTTTATGTATTTCCTTCAATAAAGAAATTTAATATTCCTTCAGAAGAGTTTGCATTAAGATTATTATATGAGGAAAAAGTAGCATGCGTACCAGGTACTGCTTTTGGTACTGGTGGAGAAGGGTATATTAGAATTTCATACTGCTATTCTGAGCAAGAGTTAAAAGAGGCTTTAGAAAGAATAGAAAAATTTATTTTTAAAATACAATCTAAATAATAATTATATAAAATTAAAAGAGAGTCAAATAATTGACTCTCTTTTAATTACCAGCTGGATTAAAGTTCTGGCTAGAAAAACCTTCTCTTTTTATTGATTTATGTTTTGCATTAGGGTTATGGTTATGACCTTCTTCTGTTATTGGAGTTTGATAATTGCATTTCTCCATTCTAGCTTGTTTATTGTCAGGTTGACTATCTTTTGCCATTGTTTAAGCCTCCTAATTTAATAAATCTACAAATTTAGTATGTACTTTACAGTCTAAATTTATGCTTTAATGTATATGAAATAAATATAAAAAGAGAGCTAAAATTAACTCTCTTTTTATTATAAACCTAAAACATCATCCATATTGTAAAGGCCAGCATCAGTTACTGTAGCCATATATTCACAAGCTTTTAAAGCTCCTATTGCAAAGACATCCCTTGATATTGCCTTGTGAGTTAATTCTATAACT
>JAFNXG010000149.1 GCA_017383505.1 Clostridium sp. | reverse complement strand
TCGTTCAAAAGATAGACCTGAAAATGCAGAAAGATATATAGAAATAAAAGGTAGAAAAAATAATAATAGGTGGTAATAACGTGTTAAAATACGGTAATTGCTTAATCTTTCGTAAATGCGAAGACCTAAGAAATATGATGGAAGATATGGATAGATACCAAGGAGAAACAATATGGAGAGAATGGTTTGATATGTGTGAAAACACAATAAAAGAACAAGGAGTTGTATATGTATCAGTAAGAAGAAGTAGCTTTAATCGTTCAAAAAATAGACCTTGTAATGCAGAAAGATATATAGAAGTAAAAGGTAAAAGAAGTAATAAGAGGTGGTAATAACATGTTAAAATACGGTAATTGCTTAATCTTTAGAAAATGTGAAGACTTAAAAGATATGATAGAAGATATGGAGAGATACCAAGGAGCAAGAATACGCAGGGATTGGCTTGATTTGTGTGAAAGAACAATAAATAAACAAGGAATTGTATATGTAATGGTACAAATCCGTTGCTTTGTACGTTCAAAAGATAGACCTTGTAATGCAAGAAGGTATATAGAAGTAAATCCTAGAAAAAGTAATAAGGGGTGGTAAAAATGGACTATTGGATTAAAGGTAAAGGAGTTGATGAACCTGTAGAAACTAACTTACAAAAGAATATAGAAGTATACGAAGAAACTAAAAGAATATGGTTAGCTTGCAAAGACGCTCCTAATGATGGAGTTAAAAAGAAACTAGCAGATAATGAAAGAAAACAAATAGCTAAAGAAAGAGCATATAAAAATTTAAGATATGAGGTGAAATAAATGGTTGAGACTATAGTATTTATAATTATTTTAATCTTAGGTGCTTACTTATTAAGAAATTTATTTTATTAAGGAGGTTATCTTATGGAAGCTTTTATGGCTTTAGCTATATTATGTATATTATTTGGAGGTGCTGAAGTAATAGAATGCATAAGAGATGATATTAAAAGAAAAAGGTGATGAATATGCAAAATGTTATATTTGTAGCTGTAGGATACGAAAAACATCTAATAGATGGAATAGTTCCAAGAACTTTTAGAAAACTAGAAAAGAAATATCCAGTAAAAGTATATTATTGTAATGGTCTAGAAATAGATAAAACTATAAAGAAATTAAAACACCACAGAAGAGATAAAGTAGTAGCAATAGATGTAGGCTTTACAGATGAAAAAAGCTTTTTGGTAAGTGTACAAGGAGGTATAAGACCTGCATTTGCTACTCAAGGATTAACTAAAAAGATAGGAGATATAGGATATATAGTTAATATATCTCAATTATGTACTAAAGATACTTTAGATAAACAAGATAAAAAAACAGTAAAGAAAGTAAGAAAAATGGAGCACAAACTATATATGAAATTGGAGGAAGTAATTCCAGAGGTGATTTAAATGAAATACCATAAGATGTACAATAAAAAACAATTCAGTAAAAAACTATTAAAAGAAACAAAGAAATTAGGATTATATCCTTCAGATAAAGAAATAGAAAAATATCTATTATTCATAAGGAAACACTTTAGGATAAAACCTATTATTCGGTTAAGCTACAAAGATGAATGTGGTATAAACAAAGGAGTTTATCTTAAATATAATAATAAAGTTATATTCTATGGTAAACCAGATTTACTAGTTGTTCTACATGAATTTAGACATGTAATTCAACTAAACACTTCAATGCAGAAGTTAAATATAGATATAGAAGAAGAAGCTAAAGGTTGGTCTTCATCTCTATTCTATAGCTTATATCCTAAAGAGTACTTAGCATACATGAATGAGTCTTAAGAGTTAAAAAAAATAACTCTTCAGCTTCACTCAGTCAAGAGTCGCTTCGCTTCCTCTCTTGACTTCGTTAGCTTCAGAGTTCTCTTAGTCCTTGTTTCTTTCAGAAACTAAAAAAAATAAATAAAAGAAAGAGGTAATGAATAAATGAGTAAATTAAACATGTTAGAAAGTGCAAACAAATTAACTAGAAGTGAGGTTGAATATTGGTCAGCAGTTTTTAATTCAAATCTTATGGTTGCTTCAGAAATAGAAATGGAATATTTAGATGAATACTATGAAGAGATGGAAGATGAAATAGAACAATCTGGTGGAGTTAGAGCATTTGGTAATGGAATAGAGTCTATCAAAGGTGATGGTTCTTTAGATTATGGTACTGAAATGACTACTTCTCCAAGAAGAATATATAGCTTTAAGCAACTTTACTCTGGTTTTAAATATATAATTAGTCAAATTATGCCTTATGAACCTACTATTAATGAAAGAGCTTCTTGGCATAATCACGTTTCTTTAAGTAATATAGAGAATGTAAAAGCTCAAGAAACTAATGTTCCAGATATTATATTTGTTAATACTTTTGCTCTTATGAGAAAGTTTGCTCCTGCTTTAATGTTTATGACTTCTACTTTACCAGAACAAAGAGGTGCTTACACAAGATATGATGTATACAATAGAAAAGATAGAGCTAAATCTCACACTAATGATTTAAATAGAATGAATGATATAGTAAGACATTATGGAAATACTAGATATAATATGTTTAATCCAGATAGAATGAGTAATGGTCGTTTCCACTATGAACTTCGTTTCTCTGACGCTATGTGTTTTCCTGTTCCAATGGCTACACTTCAAATAATATTTAAAGCTATAGTTCTTAAAGCTATTGAATTATCTCAATTTGGACAAGTTGATTGTACTATGTCTAAAGAAGAGTTTGTATTATTTAATTTTAAGAACCAATTAGAAGAAACTGAAGATGATGATGAACTATTTGAAGAGGATTGGAACAACCAAGATAGAAGATTATCTGCTCCACTTAAGAAAGAATATATAGAACAACTTAAAGTATTATCTTCAGAGTTCATAAGTATAATAGAAGATAAGATATTCTTAATAGACCCTCATGCAGTTCCATTTGCACAAGAATTAGCAGTTAAACCAGTATCTTTATTATTTAGAGAATTATGTACAGATGAAATAGAAGCTATTAATGCTTACTATGATGAAAAAGTAGACAGTATGTATAAACAAGAAGATAACTCTTTAGAAGAAGTAGAAAAATTTATAGCATTAGGTACTCTTAAAGCTCCTACTCAAAAAGAATGGAAAGAAAAAGCTAATAGCCAAGTTGCATGTGCAATAGGTATAGACAATGCAATTAAAGCTATTAGCAAAAGAAGAAGTATTAAATTTATTAATGGAAGATATATATTTGATAATATAAAGAATGTTTAAAGGTGTCAAACATGTGGAAAAAAATAAAAGATTTTGAAGATTATGAAGTATCAGACAAAGGAGAAATAAGAAACTCTGAAGGATTAATATTATCACAACGGTTAAGCCGTAATGGTTACTTAAGAGTTAATTTAAAGAGCAAAGGAAAATATAAAACAGTTGAAATACACAGAGTTGTAGCTCAAGCTTTTTTAGGAGCTATATATAAAAAACAAGTTCATCACAAGAACGGAGACCGAACCGATAACAATGTAATGAACTTACAAATAGTAACCAAAAAAGAACACAGATTATTGCATAGGGAAATGGAAGAAGCATATATGTATTATATCTAAACCCCCTTCCTTTCCCCCATTACTAATATACTTCTTAAAAAAAGAAACAGTAAAGAAAAAAACTATATTAGTATGATAAACTAAAGATAAATAAATGTCAAATATTTTTTTAAAGAGGTGTGATTAATGAGTTATGTAGAAATGTCTTCAACATTTAAAAATAAATCAGTATGTGATATGACTGATAGAGAAATAGCTTTCTATCTTTTAGCTAAGTATTGTG
>JAFNXG010000148.1 GCA_017383505.1 Clostridium sp. | reverse complement strand
GATGCCTATAAGGAAGCACGAGAGGAGAGGCGTAAGAAAACCCGAGAGGAACGTGATGCTGCTTGGGCTGAGTGGGAGGCTGAACGAAAGGAACGCCTTGCTGAGTACTTAGATAAGATAGTGACTGAGAGTGAAGAAGGAGGAGAAGGAGTTACAGATTAAACTCCTTCTTAATCCTCTGAACTGAACTTACTGACACTCCGCAGAGCGTTGCTGTATTGCGTATCGACTGCCCCTTTTTAAGGTGTCTGATGACGTTGGCATATTCCTCTGACTTCTTCTCCTTGGACTTAACAGAGCCAACTTTACGCCCCATTTTGACGCCCTTAGCCTTTGCGAGTTCTCTACCGCTGTTGAGGCGGTACTTGAAGACTCTGTAGTTGCTTCACTGTTTTCTTCAACACTTTGTTCATTTTTATTTGTATTTTCTTTATTTAAGCCATTATTTGTGCATCCTATTAGGCCTATTACCATAGCACTTATCCCCATTAAAATTATACCTTTTCTAAAAAGTTTATTCATAAACTCCCTCCTATGATACTATTATTTTTTATGATATCAAAAAAAGGCTCTACCATCAAGTTGAGCCTTTTAATAGAATTTAATATATTTATCTAAAGTGGTTCACCATCAAAACTTTTGTATTGGCTAGGATTTTTATCATTTCCTACATTATCTTGATTTTGATGAAGTTTTTGTCTTCTTTTTCCCTTTTGATATTTCTTATCTTTTATTTTATCAGTACTCATTTCTAGACACGCTCCCTTCTCTATTATTTTTTACAGAAAAGTATATATAATTCATAAAAATAAATCCTTAATTTATAATAAAAACTAAAATAGGTATCATATATTTAAAATATATGATACCTATTTTACACTAAATTTCAAACTCTTCAATTTCTATTGAATAACTACCACAATGTTTACAAACATTTATCATTACAATATAGCTATTATCTACTTTTCCAGCTTTTTTTAATCTATTGAAAGATAAACCTTCATATTCCTTATCTAATGTACTTACTACATATTCATTATTTTTAGTATATATGTAGAAATTAAAACCTAAGAAATCAAAGAACTTTTTCTTCTCTTCCACACCACTTTTACAGTCTTGACATGGTAAATCAAAAAAGGCTTTAGTAAACTCTACTTCTTCAGCATTATTTAATATATCTATTATTTTTTTCTCATCTATATCTTTAATTGGATTTTCTTCATCATTAATAAAATAATCTAGATTATTTTTATCTAATTTATATTCTTTATCTTCAAAAACAAATTTAAATTCCATCTGAAATATCATCCTCTCTATATTACTTTATTGTAAATAATAACATACCAATTTTAATAAATAAAGTAATTTAATTAAACTTTTATCTAATATGTTAAAAAGTTATTAACAATTAAATAAAATTAGTGTACAATATAAACTATAAAATTAAAAGGATGGGGATTAACTTGAATAATAGAGATATTTACATAGTATTTTCCAGAACCGGAACTATGTTCTCTAACGTAATTGCACTTTTTACGCAAAAAGAATACTCTCATGTCTCACTATCTCTTGATGCTTCTTTCAATCAAATGTTTTCATTCGGTCGTAAGATCCCAAGTAGAGTTTTACCTGCAGGCCTTGTAAAAGAAAATCTATACGATGGCGTATTTGCAATGTACCCTAAAAGTAGATGTTTAGTGTATAAAATTAACATTTCAGACGAGCAATTCTTATTTTTACAAAATGAGATAGATAATTTCTTCAAAAATAAAGATGACTATAAATATAGTATTCTTGGAACTATAACTGCTTATCTTAATAAACCTCACAAAAGAGAATATTATTATTTTTGTTCTCAATTTGTATCTGAGTTATTAATTAATAGTGGTATATATAAAACGGACAAGCTTCCTGAAGTGATTAAACCTATGGATTTACTTGAAATAGAAAATAAAATTTTTATTTATGAAGGACTTATAAATAAAGATAATTACGCTAATAATAGCTTCAATTTATTCAGATTCGAAGGCATTTCTAAAAGAATTTCAAAATTTATTTCTTGGTAAAATCCTCAATTTTACTAAATTACATAACGCTCTAATGGATAATTGTTAATAAAAATAGAAGTTGAATGATAACTTCTATATTAATTTTCGATTATCCATTTCTATATTTAATTAATAAATAATCAAGTTTCATTTCTATTTTTATATTTTAAAATAAAATCTACTCTACTAGTTTCTATTTATATTCTAATATTCATAATATGTATGGATATATTAAAGTTTAAGGAGTTTAAAATGTATTGTCTCGATCTTCCATATCCTGAAGTTAAGGTACAGTCTAAAAATCCCAAATACATTGATTTAATATTACTTAACTATGCAAGCTCGGTTTCTGAATTTAATTCTATAGCTCAATATTCCTATCAACAAATTATACTTTCTTGTAAAAATAAAGAAATATATCAAACTCTAAGTGGTATTTCTATTGTTGAAATGCATCATCTTGAACTATTAGGTAAAATTATTCTTATGCTTGGTGGTGACCCTATATATTGTATTAATAACAAAAAGAAAAACTACTGGTCCTCTAAATTGATAGATTATAATTCATCATCAATTAAAGATATTCTTACCATTGATATTAATCATGAGAAAGCAGCTATTAAACAATATAAAGAAACTATTACTAAAATAGATGACTCTTGTATAAATGATATACTTAAAAGAATTGTTCTAGATGAAGAATTTCATATTCAACTTTTGGTTAATCTTTATTCAAAATACGTAGAATAATTATATATTAAACTTGGCAAATGGAAATTATATTTATCCATTTGCCAATTTATATTTATTTAAAATCTTCAATTCTTATAATATTTTCTACATCTTTAACAGTTCTTAAGTCATATAACTTTTCTATAGAATCTTTTATTAATGCTTCTTTAGTTTTATGAGTAATTAAAACTAAAGTTACTTCAGAGTTTTCTTCATGTTTTTTCCCTTTTTGGATAAGAGATTTTAAACTTACTCTATTAGAACCAAATATAGTAGTAATTTGTCCTAATACACCGGGTTTATCTTCCACTGTAATTCTTATATAATACCTACTTTCAACTTCAGAAATATCTTTAACCTCTTTTTCCCATAAGTTATTTCTAATGATAGGATTTTCATTTTCAGCATATATATTATTTCTTAAAATAGCAATTATATCACTTACAACAGCACTACCTGTTGGTAAATCTCCAGCACCTCTACCATAGTACATTAAGTCTCCAACTGCATTTCCATTTATAAAAATAGCATTAAATGAATCATAAACATTAGCAAGTGGATGTGTTTCTGGTATCATAGTTGGATGCACTCTTAACTCTATTTTTCCATTATCATCTTTAGCTATAGCTAATAATTTAATTGACATTCCAAAGTCACTAGCATACTTCATATCTATAGGTTTTATCTTAGTTATACCTTCCCTATATACATCCTCTACTTTGACTTTTGTTCCAAAAGCTAAAGATGCCAATATTACAAGCTTATATTGAGCGTCATACCCTTCTATATCTGATGTAGGATCAGCTTCTGCATATCCCTTTTCTTTTGCCTCTTCTAAAACTGATTCAAACTCTAATTTCTCAAGCTCCATTTTGCTTAGAATATAATTTGTTGTCCCATTAACTATTCCATATAATTCATTTATTTTATTTGCTGTTAAATCTTCATTAATTCCATTAATTATAGGTATCCCACCAGCAACACTTGCTTCATATTGAAACATAATACCCATTTCTTCAGCTTTTTTAAATACTTCATCTCCTTCTGTTGCAAGTAGCATCTTATTTGCAGTTACTATATGTTTTTTAGCTTGCATAGCTTTAATTATATATTCTCTAGCTGGTTCTATTCCCCCCATTACTTCTACAACAATTTTTATAGAGTCATCATTTAATATTTCTTCAAAATTTGTAGTAACTATATTATCAGGTATTTCTAATCCTCTATCTTTGTTTATATCTCTAACTAATATTTTTGAGACTTCTATTTCATAACCTGATCTTTTCATAATCTCTTCTTTATTTTGTTGTAATATTATATATACTCCTCTACCTACATTCCCCAATCCTAGCAAGGCAATTTTAACTTTTTTCATTAAGTCATCCCCCTTTTATTTTTATCCAAAAAATACTATATTTATAATTATAATATATTTCTAGTTTTTTCCATATATTATTTTATTAAATTTCTATTTATTAGACTCTTTATAACTTATCTGTATAATAAAAAAACTTCTTAATAAAATATAAAGGTAGTAAATACTATATACTTACTACCTTTTAAAATAATTATATTTTTAATTTTATAAAAAAGGAAATCCTTTTGCTTTTCAAACTCTTATCTCTTTCCTGCATCAAATATTTCACCAGCAGCTTTTGGTGCTTGTGAAGATTTAGAGAATATTATTAATGCAATTAATGTAACTATATAAGGGAATACCTTTAATACTACTAATGGTATACTTTGTAACTCTGGAATTACTTGAGCAACATTTGCTAATGTAGATGCAAATCCAAAGAAGAATGTTGATGCTAATATTCCTAAAGGTCTCCATTGTCCAAATATTAATGCTGCTAATGCAAGGAATCCTAACCCTGCAACATTTCCATTAAACTCACCTGAATATGTTACTAATATTATACAACCACCTAAAGCTGCTAATGCACCAGATATCATAACACCAATATATCTAGTTCTCATAACATTAATACCTGCTGCTTGAGAAGCTTGTGGATTTTCTCCACAAGATCTTAATCTTAATCCAAATGGAGTTTTATATAATAAGAATATACTTATTATTAATATTAATAATACTAGCCATGTTGTTGCATAAGTCTTTGTAAAGAATAACGGTCCTATTATAGGAATATCCTTTAATACTGGTATACTTTTTGGTAAGAATCCTAATGTTATTCTTATATTACCACTACCTGTGATGTTTCTTGCTAAGAATACTGTTAAAGCTCCAGCCATCATATTAATAGCTGTACCACTTATAACTTGATCTGCATTTAAGTTAATACTTGCAAATGCATGTAAAAGTGAGAATAAAGCTCCAACTATTGCAGCAACTAAAAGCCCTATCCATAATGCTCCATTAACACCTTCTGCTTGAAGGTTAGATATTGTTAATGCTCCAGCAAAAGAACCTACTATCATAAATCCATCTAACCCTATATTTACAATACCGCTTCTTTCACAATAAAGTGCGCCTAAAGCAGTAATTAACATAGGTATAGTATATGCTATTGCATAAGGAAAAATTTGTGCAATTATATCCCACATTATTTTTCTACCGCCCTTTCAGAAGATATTTTCAATTTATTGTCATTTTTCTTTTTCTTAATACTCTTTATTACTTTATCCATTACTACACTTGTTGCAGCAAAATAGATAATTGTAGCTATTATTGTATCTGCTAATTCTGGTGGTACCTTAACATTAGCATTCATAAATCCTTTACCAACATATAATACTCCAAAGAATAATGCTGATAATAATACTCCAAATGGACTATTGTTACCTAATAAAGCTACTGCTATTCCATCAAATCCTTGTGCTGGCATTACACCTATTTGCATAACCGTAGCATTACCCATATATTGAACAACACCTGCTAAACCAGCTAGTCCACCTGCTATCATCATAGAAGCTACTATATTTCTATTTACAGGCATACCTGCATATTCAGCACCAAATCTATTATATCCAACTGCTTTTAATTCATATCCTAAAACAGTCTTATTTAAAATAAACCATATAACTAATACTGAGAATATAGCTAAGAATATTCCATAATTTATGTACGAACCACCAAATATATTTGATAGCCAGTCTGCTTTTAATGTTACAGCATCTGCTAATCTAGCTGATTCTGTTTCAGAAGTTCCTTTTACATACTTAGGAACCATATAATAAACTATCCAATATGCAGTCCAGTTCATCATAATAGCTGAAACAACTTCATTAACATTAAATAATGCCTTTAAAAGCCCTGGTACTGCTGCCCAAATAGCTCCTACTAAAATACCAGAAACAATCATTAATGGTATTAATATTGGAGCTGGCAAGTCAACTAATAATCCTATAAGTGTTACAGTAAAACCTCCTGCTAACATTTGTCCTGGAGTACCTATATTAAATAATCCAGTTCTATTTGCAAAGGCAAAAGATAATCCAGTAAGAATTAATGGCGTTGCAGTTGCAATTGAATTACCTATTCTTTGTGGATTCATTAATCCACCTTTAAATAAATATGTATACCCATCTATTGGATTAAATCCCATTGCTAACATTAATAAAAATCCTGCAAATAATCCTAGAACTACCGCCATTATTGATTTTAACAATTGATTCTTATGCACTAAGCTTCCTCCTTCTTTATGCCGGTCATCATTAAACCAACTTCATTTTCATTTGTTTCATTAGCATTAACTATTCCTACTAATTCACCATTATTAACAACTGCTATTCTATCAGATACGTTTAATACTTCATCTAGTTCAAGAGATACTAATAAAACAGCTTTTCCTAAATCTCTTTGTTCAACTAATCTTTTATGAATATATTCTATTGAACCTACATCTAAACCTCTAGTTGGCTGAACAGCAATTAATAAATCTGGATTAGACTCTATTTCACGTCCTATTACACCTTTTTGCTGATTACCACCTGATAATGATCTTGCAATAGATTTTCCACCTTCACCTGATCTAACATCAAATGTTTCAATAATCTTTTTTGCATATTCAGAAATTTTAGCTCTATTAAGTAAACCATTCTTAGAGAATGGCTTATTTCTGTATGCTTTAAGTACCATATTATCTTCCATTGTATAATCAAGAACTAATCCTCTTTTATGTCTATCCTCTGGAATATGTGCCATACCATCATCTATTCTTTGACGTATTGATTCTTTTATTATATTTTTTCCTTTAAATATAATGCTTCCTGATTCAACATTTCTCATACCAGTTAATGCTTCTACTAATTCAGTTTGTCCATTACCTTCAACACCAGCAATACCAACTATTTCTCCAGCTCTGATATCTAATGAAAAATTCTTTAATCCAAGTACTTTTTTATTATTATTAACACAAAGGTTTTCTATTTTTATAACTACATCTTTTGGTTGTGCTTCAATTTTATCAACTTTAAATGATACCTCTCTACCAACCATCATCTTAGCCATATCAGCTTCTGTAGCATCTTTTACATCAACTGTGCCTATGTATTTACCTCTTCTAATAACAGTACATCTATTTGCTGCTTCTTTAATTTCTCTTAATTTATGAGTAATTAAAATAATTGATTTACCTTCTTTAGTCATATTTTTCATAATTGAAATTAACTCGTCAATTTCATTTGGAGTTAAAACCGCTGTTGGCTCATCAAATATTAAAACATTGGCATCTCTATAAAGCATTTTTAATATTTCTACTCTTTGTTGCATACCTACAGAAATATCTTCAATTTTTGCATATGGATCAACATTTAATCCATATTGCTTAGATAAATCTTCAATTTTTTTCGCTGCTGTTTTTATGTCTACAGTAAATCCTTTTTTAGGTTCACATCCTAAAATTATATTTTCAGTAACAGTGAAATTATCTACTAATTTAAAGTGTTGATGAACCATACCAATTCCTAAATCATTTGCAATATTAGGATTAGATATTTTCACTTCTTTACCTCTAACTTTTATACATCCTCTATCAGGCTTGTACATACCAAATAACATTCCCATTAATGTTGATTTACCAGCACCATTTTCTCCTAAAAGAGCATGAATTTCACCTTCTTTAAGCTGAAGAGTAATATTATCATTTGCTACTATTCCAGGAAATTCTTTACGGATATTC
>JAFNXG010000147.1 GCA_017383505.1 Clostridium sp. | reverse complement strand
GAGCAAGAAGAGATATGCAAATACTTTATGAAAAAGATTATGTTAGAAATGTTAAGCAGAGTGGATATAGAAGTTACCATATGATTATTAAGTATACTGTATATATGGCAGAAGGTGCAAAGGATATATTAGCAGAGTTTCAAATAAGAACATTAGCAATGAATTTCTGGGCAACTATAGAGCATTCGTTGAACTATAAATATAAGCAACATATCCCTAAAGAGATAAAAGATAAGTTAAAAGAAGCGGCAGATTCAGCATTTAATTTAGATGAACAAATGCTAGAAATAAAAGATGAGATAAAAGATGCTCAGAGGTTATTTGAAGTTAAATCATATATAATAACTAATATAATGAATAATATAATGACACTAATGTCTATAGGCAAATTAGCAGAAGCAAGTAGATATCAAGTTATGTTAAATAAATTAGTAGATGAAGGTGAAGTCTGGGAGCTAAATAATTTATTAGAGGCTATAAAGAAGGATATTATAAGGTATAAAGAATCTGATTAGTTTTTCAATCATAATGAATAAGCGGTAATTTGTCACCTCAGGACTATTATGGTATACTTTAAATAAGCGGGGGTGGACAATGAAAACTAAAATTAATATAAAAGATAATTGTCTGATAATTATTGTTGTGATATTAATTATAAGCTTTACATTAAACATTTATCAAGCTGTGTTAAATAAAAGATATTGTTATGAAATTGGTGAGAAAAACTATAATAAAATAGAAGAGATAAGATTTAGAAATGAATCAATACTATCAATATTAGAAAGTTGTATTAAAGCTGGTAGCGTTAATAATAGAGATCTTTTAACACTTTATAAGAATTATAGTAAGATTTCAGAAGCAGAATTAAACCTTTGGAATAATTATCTTAGCAATGATAGTAGTGTAGTAAAAGTATTAAAAAATAAAGAAAAGAATATAATTGTAAATACAAGAACTAAGAGTGAGCTATATACAGAAATAGAAGAATTAATATATTCATATATACAAAATGATATGAATAAAAAAATAGATGTTATAGAATTAAAAGATAAAACATTAGAAGATTTTCGAGTTTTAAAGGATATGTCATTAGATTTAAATAATTACTTCAATGAATTCTACGAAAATAATTGTAATGTTTCTGATGATAAAAAGAAAGAAAAAATGATTAAAGAAGACTATTGGATAGATATATTACAAGGAATTCAAGAAGTTAATAGTAAATATGTAGAGTATAGTTTCACATATATATCAGAGTAGTAAATTAAATAGTATATATAAAGTAAAGACTAAGCAAATTTTGCTTAGTCTTTATTTCTTAGTGATGACATCCACCACCACAAGATCCACATCCACCTTCAACTTCAATAACTGGTTTTAAAGATAATCCTCTACCACCATTTTCTTCAGAAGAAAGTAATCTAAATCCTCCAAATTCATCAACTAATTTTTCTTCAGCAATTAAAGTTATATCGTTAATTGTTTCAGTAACGTCTCCTTCTTTAGCTTCATCAACAGTTATATTGAAAGCTGGTCCGCTGCATCCAAATCCAGCTAAGTTAATTCTTATGTTAAAGTTTTCTACTTCATTTTCTTCAAGGAAAGCCTTGAATTCTTTATATGCTTCTTCACTTACTAAAAATTTATTCATAATAGTCACCTCGAAAGTTTTATTCAAATTATGCTTATAGTATACCATAATACTCGGAAATAGCAATATGTTTTTTTTATAGAAAATTGTAAAAAAAACCTTTTAAAAAAAATAGATAATATCAAATATATATGCTCTTGAATATTATATGTTATACAACTATAATGGAGGATACTTATGGATGACCATATAATAAAAAAAAATAAATTAGGTGGATATCCGCATAAAGAATATAGTAATAATATTCATTCAATTATAGATAATATAGATAATATAGTATATTTAAGTGAAGAGAATGGATGGATAGATAAAAATGGACAGCAAGTATCTATTGGGTATTGGAATAAGAATTCTAGAATTGCTACCATTAATAATGACATACAAAGTAGAGGGAAATTGTTTGTAATAGAGGTTGATAATGCTACTATAGATGGAAATGGTGCAGTTATTGGTGAAAGTGAAATAGGAATAAGTATAGTAGGTTGCAACAATATAAATTTAAAAAATTTAGTTATAGAAAATACTTCAGTTGGTGTATATATAGAATTTTCACGTTCAATCTCTATTGAGTATATGACTCTAAATGAAAATGAACAAGCTATTTCAATATATAGAAGTAGTGAACTTATAGTAAAGAACAATTTAATAGATTCATCAAAATATTCTGCTGTAGGAATATTTGTATTTGACTCAGGAAAGGTATGTATAAAAAATAATTCTATAAATCTTAAGATTTTAAATGCTATTCCTGAGGATAGTGAATATAGTTATTCTGGAATAATATCTGAAAATTCTACATCACAATATATAGTAAATAATGAAATTCAAATCATTGGTTCAAATTGTGAAGTTAGTAATTTAGAAGGGTATTGTATTAGTGGTTATTGTATAAATATGTATTCTACTCATGATACACTTATAAAGTTAAATAATCTATATATAAGAAATAATAACTTTATTATTAGTAATTGTAATATATCTGAATTAAATTTTGCTTCATTTTACTTAGATTCAGATAATGTAAAAGTAGATGTTGAAGAAAATAATATAGTTTTAGAAGATAATAACTTTAATGTGATATGTAATATGGGAGGTGCTGGACTTTATGGGGTCTTAGCATCATTAAAAAATGATTCTAACCAAATAAAAAATAATTTAATTTCTATAAAGAATAATATATATAGTCTTAGTTCAAATTTAGAAAATAGTAAATATATTTGCTTTATGGCTATTTTGCTAGATTCATATAATAGTTATAATAATATAAATTCTAATAATATAGAATTAAAAGATAATACGATATCTTTTGAAGAAAATAACACAAAAGCTGTAAACTTAGTTTCAGGTTTGTATTTAAATATGGAAAATTGCACAAATAATATTATAAATAACGATATAAAAATTAATAATAATAATATTACTAAAGGAAAGCTAATAATAGTTAATTTATCATTAATATATTTCTATTATAATAATATTTGTAATACAATTAAAGAAAATAATTTAAGTGATAGTCAAGGAAATGCAATAACCTTAGTAAGTAAAAATGATCTTACAGAAATAATAAAAAATAATATAAATAATAGCAGATTGTATGGTATATTATTAGCAAAGTTAGATGAAAAAATTACAACTAATACATCTTTAATAAATGACAATAATATTAATAATAGTGGAAGATATGGAATATATATTGTCAAGGGTAACTACTATAATAGTATAAAAAGTAATAGCTTTCCAAAAGATTGCAAGAAAAATATTTACGATGAAAATTCTTTAAGAGTTAATACTTATTATCATAATAAGTAAAAATAAATAGAGATATTATTTTCATTAAAGTCGGCTTATAGCCGACTTTAATATTGAATTTTCAATAAATTGCCAATATAATATATAAGTATTAAAGTATACTATTTAGTCAAAAATAATATAAGTTTTTAATGTTTAAATAAAAATCTATAGTTGACATAATATAGAATTATATTTATAAAGAGAGGATTGTTAAAGCTTGAAGCCTTTTGATAAGAGTTATGTTTTTGAAAAAATAAAAGAATATAATAATAAAATAGATAAAAGAAAAATTGGAGATTATGAAATAAAGTCCATAGATGGATTAAAAGGAATAGTTAAAGGTTATTTATATGAGAAGAATGACGATTATAATATAGAAATATTAGAATTACATGGACCACAGAATGTTTGGATGAGATTAACTCCACTTGAAATTCAAGCATCATATTTTGCTATAAAAATGGCTAAAGGTAAAGTTGGGGTTGTTGGATTAGGTCTTGGATATGTAGTAGAGGAAATGGCGAAGAAGGATGAAGTAGAAGAAATTACAGTTTATGAAATAAGCCAAGATGTAATAGATTTATATTATTGTAATTTTCCTAAAAATAAAAAGATAAAAATATTATGTTGTGATGCTTTTAAAGCAGAAGGTAAAAAATTTGATTTCTTTTATTCAGATATTTATGAATATAAAATAACTTCTAAGATAGTAGATGATTATAAGAAGTTTAATGATATTCATGAGATTGAGGAATATAGTTTTTTTGGGATGGAGCATTTTCTATTAAGCTGTAGTTATACAGAGATAGTGTGGGTTTATATTCCAGAAAATTGGATGGAATCAAGTAGAAAAGCATTTGAAGCAATACAGGAATCAAACCTTTTAGAATATTACAAAAAAGTGGATGAAAATTTGGTTTCTCAACTTTTGGCTGAGTTTAAAGTTGTATTAAATGATATATAAATTTTCTTGTGTTTAATGATTAAATTTCAAAAGAAGGGTAATAATATTAATATCCCTAGTAATAAAAATATAGTCCCCATTAAAAAAGTACATAATCTTGATTATGTACTTTTTTGTTAGAACAAAAGACTTAAAAGATTGACTTATTGGAATAAATTGTAAATAATATAAATATAGTATATTTTTTAAATCAACATTGGGGGAAGGTTTATGGGGTGTTCTGTAATTGATATAAGAGGAAAGAGTAAAGAGAAATTAAGTAAATTTCTAATTATAGTATATTTATTAAATATTGTAGATTTGATATTAACTAAGTTATTATTATGGAAAGTACCAAATTTGTTTAGTGAAATTAATATGTTTTTAAGACCTATAATACATGGAATAGAGCCTTATTTTATAAAAGTAGGATTAATGGCATTAGTATTATTATATTGGTATTGGAGAAGTCAAAAATCCAATATTACTCAAATAAGAAGATCAATATTAGTTGGAAAGATGTTAATGGGAACATATATTTTAATTAAT
>JAFNXG010000014.1 GCA_017383505.1 Clostridium sp. | reverse complement strand
TTCTTAAATAATTGTTTAATCTATAAAATTAACATACTTATTTTTATTAATTAGTAATTACATAGTTTTATCATTATATTTCTACTTTATGATATTTTATTACAATTTGTTCCATACTTTATTAAATATAGACACTTTATTTGTAAGCTTTTTTACATTTTTTAGTGTATTTATTCCCACTTTATTCTATTAAAATATTGACATGAATTTTTATATATGTTATTATAATTAATATATTATTAGTCGGCATGGCGGAACTGGCAGACGCACATGACTCAAAATCATGCGGTTTTACCGTGTGGGTTCGATTCCCACTGCCGACACCATTATTATATATCTAACAAGTCAAAAGCCTTGATATTACTCGTTTCCGTAATATCAAGGCTTTTATCTATATTATTAATTAATTTCTTGTAAAAAAATCACTTCTTTTTTATTACTAATAGATTGTATTAAATCACCATGGCAAATTTCTCTAGATATTTTAAGTCCTAGTAAAATACCTATTAAGTTATTAGATGATAAATTATTATTATTTATTTCAATGTCAATTATTCTAACATTTTTACTTTGTATATCTACTAATAAATTAGATGCAGCATTAGTTGAATCAACTAGAATATATAATGTTATATTCCTAGACTTATTATTTATCCTCTTATCAAGTTTAGTTAAAACAACTGTAACTGCTACTATAAATATAAATCCAATAATAGCACCAGAATAGAATCCAGCACCTATAGCTAATCCCATACATGCTGATGCCCATAAACCAGCTGCCGTTGTTAACCCTCTAACTTTACTTTTTCCTGTAACTATAATAGTTCCAGCCCCTAAAAAACCAATTCCACTTATTACTTGTGCTCCAAACCTAGTTGGATCACATAAAGCCCCGTATCTTTCATATATATAAATATTAGTTATCATAGTAAGCGTTGCTCCGATAGATACAAGTATATGTGTCCTTAATCCTGCTGGTCTTCTTTCACGTTCTCTTCCATAACCAATTATACCTCCAAAAATAACAGCCATAGAAACTCTTATAAATATAGAAATAAAGTTTAACTCCTCTAAATATGTAACTATATATCCTATCAAAACAATCCCCCCTTATTACTATTATATAAACTGATAAGTATCTACTATTCCTAACTATATAACTTATCTTCTAATATTATTATAATAAGCTTTTATTGTTGCTATATCTACGACTGTAATGATATTCTAATATAAACAAGTTTTTAATTAGGAGGATAATATATGTCTATATTAAATATTAATGATAAAATTGGCATAGTAGCTTGCTCGAATGGACAGCCTAAAAACAATCAAGCTCAAATAGAAACATTATTATGCGAATTAAAATCACTAGGATTAAATCCTATCTGTAGTGATTATATTTATTCTATTACTACTCCTTTTAATGGAAGTGCTAAAGAAAAAGGAAAAGCTTTTATGGATTTATATAAAGATAATGATATAAAAGCATTATTTGATATTTCTGGTGGCGATTTAGCTAATGAGGTCTTAGAATATTTAGATTATGATTTTATTGCTAGAAACCCTAAACCTATATTTGGTTATAGCGATTTAACTACAGTTTTAAATTCAATCTACTCTCAAACTAATAATCCAGTTTATCTTTATCAAATAAGAAATATTCTATATTCAAATTCTCAAACTCAAAAATCTAATATTATCAATAGTTTATTTAATGATAAAAATGATTTATTTAAATTTTCTTATAAATTCATTCAAGGAAAAAGTTTAGAAGGTATTGTTATAGGTGGAAATATTCGTTGTCTTTTAAAGCTTGCTGGAACGAAATATATGCCAGATTTTACTGATAAAATTATCTTTTTAGAAAGTATGGGTGGTGATGCTGCTCTTATGTCTGCATTCTTAAACCAACTTAAACAAATTGGTGTATTTGACAAAGTTAGAGGTGTAATTTTAGGTACGTTTAGCAAAATGCAGAAAGATAATATTATTCCTAGCATTGAAGAATTAGCTATAAAAATAATAAATAATCCTAGTTTACCTATTGTTAAAACCGAAGATATTGGTCATGGTGACAATTCAAAATGTCTAATTATAGGTAAAAATTTATCATTATAATACATTATATACTTATTAATAACTATATTAAAAATATTATTATGAATACTAAAATAAACTGATGTACAATTTATTTTAGTATTCATTTTGACTAACTATTTATTGGTTCTATGCAGTATTTTTATTTATTTTTCATATTCGTACATATAATAATTACATTCACTCATTTTTAAGCTCTTATAAGTTTTTTGAGCTAAATAATTTTCTCTTTCTACATATAATCTTATACCACATATACTATCATCATTATCACATATATTTTTCACATGATGATACAATGCCTTAAAGATTCCCTCTCCTCTATTATTCTTATTTACATAGACACTTTGTACCCATAAAAATGTTCCGTTTCTCCAGTCGCTCCATTCAAAAGTATACATAATTTGTCCTACAACCTTACCATCAATTTCACAAAGATAATATACACCTTTGCTTTCATCTTCTATTAAACTCTTAACTCCTCTTGTTAACACATCAATATCAAGTTTTTTGTCTTCTGTTTCAAATGCAAGATTATAATTATATTCTGCTATAATACTAACATCATTTATTGTTGCCCTTCTTATTTTCATTGTAATCCCCCTTAAATTATTATTTTAAATATAAATCTATATTATCATAGCTTTAATTTTTAGTTAATATTTACTATAATTCAATTAAACACTAAATACACTTATCTATTTTTATACTGAAAAAAGTATAGAAAAAATATAAATCTTTCCTATACTTTTTAGGTATTATATTAATTTATTTAAGTTTATATCATGCCTTATTTTTTTACCCAAGTAGCTAAGTATCTTAAATTTTTAGGTATTTCCTCTGTTTTAGGTGCTCTTACTTCAAAATATCCATCTATTCCAAGTTCTTTGCAAGTTAACTCAAAATGACACATTGCAATTCCCATATCAATTCTTTTAATATCATAATCAGTTTCTTTTTTCTCTTCTTTTTCTTCATTTATATATATATAAAAATCAAAACCTTCTCCATGCTTTACTATTCTCCATGGTTGTTTATTAATAGCTGAAGGAGCTAATCTTACATTTTCAAAAGCATCTTTAAAACCATTCAAAGTATAATGCTGTGTTAATGGGCATGAAAAATCCTTAAAATAAAATATTTCATTCCATTGCTTTCTTTTTTCACATTTAGAAAATCTTCTAATAGCCTTATCTATAAAACTCTTTTCTTCTTTTTCATATCCTATTGGTAAAACTATTGGCAATATCTCACCCTCTGATACTTCCATTGCCTTTGCAAATTGCCCCTTTTTAAAAGTCCCACCTACCCAACAAGTTCCTAACCCCATAGATGTTGCATAAAGAACCAATGACTCCATTTCATATCCTAATTCTTCTAAAGAATACTTTCCCCGTTTTACTTTTGCTGCAATAAATTTAGTAGCTCCTTTAATTACACCATATGTTCCGAGCTTAGCTCCATTTATATGTTCCTTAGAATCTAATATCCTAAATGTTATATTTTCTTTAAACGGACCACTAACCCTATTTATATAAACATTAAGATTATCAATTATTTCACTAGATATTTCTTCAGTATTATATGTTCTTACAGACTTTCTTTTTCTTATTATATCATTAATAGGTTCATTAAATATAAAATCTCTACCCATAATACCCTCCTATAACTTATCATACTTAATTCATAATTTATCTGTTAAAAAAGCAAATATAGTATATTTTTATCTTTTATTAAATATTTTATTCATATATATTTCTAACATTATTTAACCTAATAATCTATTAATAGTTTTATTTTTTATTAATAAAGTAATATAATAAAATATATTATTATTTACAAGGAGATAAAATTATGAATCTTAATAGAAATGATCACTGCTGGTGTGGAAGCAATAAAAAGTATAAAAGTTGTCATCTACACTTTGACGAAAAAATAAACTCATATAGACTTAAAGGGCATGTTGTTCCACCTAGAAATATTATAAAAACCCCAGAACAAATTGAAAAAATTAAAGAAAGTTGCGCTATTAATACTGCTATTCTAGATTTAGTTTCTAAAAATATAAAAGCAGGAATGTCAACTGAGGATATAAATACAATAGTACATGACTATACAATATCACAGGGTGCAATACCAGCTCCCCTTAATTTCCAAGGCTATCCAAAAAGCGTTTGTACTTCAATAAATGATGAAGTTTGCCATGGTATACCTAGCCCAGAAATTATATTAGAAGAGGGGGATATAATTAATGTAGATGTCTCTACTATTTATAATGGATATTTCTCTGACGCTTCTAGAATGTTTAAAATTGGTGAAGTTCATCCTGAATTAGATAAGCTAGTAAGAGTAGCTAAAGAATGTTTAGATAAAGGGCTAGAAGCTGCAAAACCTTGGGGATTCCTAGG
>JAFNXG010000146.1 GCA_017383505.1 Clostridium sp. | reverse complement strand
ATAAATAATAAAAATGACTAGTAATATATACCAGTCATTTTTATTATTAGTTCATATTATATTTCAGTAAAACTCCTATTAATTATATCTATATATACCTATCGTTTTATATTTACCTCCTTCTAATACTTCACTTGCTCCATAATATATGCTGTAATCTTCTTCATTTATTTCAACTATAGCATCTCCCTCTTTAAAATATGGAACTTCAAATATGTGATATTGAATATCTCGCATTATTCTTCTTGCATCAATAAGTGCAATAATATCTCTATTTTCTAATCCATATAAACACAATGCTTCAATCCTATTTAAATCATTTTTAAACGCTTGTTTTTTTACTGAATTAGATATGTATCTTATGGTATTTACAATTCCATATAAATCATTATTATCATAAGCATCCCATCGATTATTTTCCTTATCAAATAATGCTTTATATCTACCATCCAAAATAACTTGGCTTAATACAGTATAACAGTCCCCAAATTTAAGAACTTGGTCTTGATTTAAGTTAAAGAATATATCAGCTCTTAAATCATATCGTTCTTCATCTGACATAGTAGGTTTATTTTTTTCTAATGATTCTATTATATTTATCAATTCTTGTTCTTCACTTTCTTTTAAATAAATATCATTAGAAATAATTTGATTAATATTATTAGTATCAATGAAATTTTCATTTTTATTAATATCCAAAGTTATATCTTCTTTTGAATTACTGCATCCTGTCAAAAACAATGATATAGTAATTAAAAATAAACTTAACCTAATTACTTTTGCCATATATAATCCCCCTAATTTTCTATAAATGTTATCGTACATATTCCTCGTGATGAAATTTCATAAAAAAGATGTTAATATTCTCATAGTATCGAATAGCTTTTTCACCTATTTGTTGTGTCTCAGTCACTATATATTCTCCTTTTCTAATTTCTTCATTGTATCCAATAGTTCCCCAAATAAATGCAACAAATAAAACAAATGGTATAATAATACCTCCAAGCCATGCGTTTAAATAGGTAAAAGGTATAATTAAAATTAGACCTATCATTAAGACCCAAGCTATTAAATAAGTAACATCCAACCAAGAATGAAAAACATAACCATATCCTCGTAGTATTTGTTTAACTATCTTACCTCCAATTGCAATCACTGAACTAACTGAAAATAGTACAATCAATATTTTAATATATATCTTTTTTGCTATATTATCATTTTTTTCATCCATATATTACCCCCATATTAATATTAGTTTATATTTAGAAATATATAACAATTGCGAATTTAATTATATTATATAAAATATTCAAGTATTTTCACATTGTAAAATGATTTTATTAATCTAGCCAGCATATATTAATAAAAATATATTCTTTTAACTTAGCTCAATGTATCTATTTTTTATAGTATTTATAGTAGAGTAGTTTTCAGTTGTAACTAAGTTTATAAATAATTCCTTAACCTTTGAAATATCTTTCTCTTTCTTAGTTATTTCACACCATCTGAACCATGTAAGGTAATTCTGCAAATACTTGGTCGCAACACCATTAAAATCCTTAATCCACCCTTTCAATCTACTGTGATAACTATTTGCATGTTGAATATGATATATTCCATCTTTATATTTACCACTTTCTATTCTTTTAAGAGTTACATTAAATACAGTCGGTATCTTCATATAAGAATAATGACTATCTACACAAAGAGTAGAGCCTTCTCCTATCTTATTATTAAAGAAATCTTTTAATTGAGAGAACTTAACTCTACCAGTACATAATTTTTCAGATATTACATTCCCTTTTCTATCTATACAAATACCTACGCATACTTTTTCATTAGAGATGCCTCTTAGTTTATCTCCACTACTTTTACCTTGCTTTTGACCTCCTCTCTTATGAGGTTTTCTAGGTAAAATAAAATTAGTTCCTTTGCTATGGTGACCCTTATATGACACTCTAAAGTATGTCTCATCACTTTCTACAATACCACTAACAAATCCTTTTCCAAGTATAATATTTAAGCAATCTAAGATTCTATGACGCATGAAAAATGATGTTTTAACGCTTACACCTAATTCATTAGCACACTCTCTTATTGTTGCTTTATTTACTAATAAAGTTATATATTTATACCATTTATCAAGAGGTAATTTTGTACTAGAAATAATAGATGATGTTCTTTCATCAAATACCTTACCACATTTTTTACACTTAAATCTCTGTCTATCATATCTTTTTCCATATTTAATAATATGATTTTCATAACATCTAGGACAAATCTCACCTTTAAAATACTTTGCTTCTTTAATTTCTTCGTTAAAATCAGATGAATATGTAGGAGAAATCAAAAGAGAACTTAGTATATTGAATAGTTCTTCTAATTCATTTAAATTTAAAGTTTTTATATGTTTTTCTAAGTTCTTATGTAAAGCCATATCTATTCCTCCTAAGCATATATTAATTATATTTATATTATAACCTATTTTGAAGAAGAAATACTTTAACAACCATTTTGTTTAACATAGCCTTATATAAAAGTAAATATTGTATAAAAGTTTGTATATGTATATAAAGGAATTTAATAGTTTGTATATAAATAATTAATAAAATAAATATTAGAGGGGGATTTTTTTATGGATTTTATCGATAGAATAAATCAATATTCAAAACGAATAGAAATGATAAAAGGTAGTTTAGCAACAGAAGAAGCTACTAAAACAGCTTTAATAATGCCATTTTTTAGTTTATTAGATTACGATGTATTTAATCCTTTAGAGTTTATACCAGAGTATACGGCAGATATAGGAACTAAAAAGGGTGAAAAAGTAGATTATGCTATAATGAAAGATGGTAAACCAGTAATATTGATTGAGGCAAAGTCTGT
>JAFNXG010000145.1 GCA_017383505.1 Clostridium sp. | reverse complement strand
TGAAAGAACCTTGTTCAACTATTTTTCCATTATTCATAACAATTATTTCATCATATCTACTTAAAATATTATCTATCAATTTATGAGTTATAGTTATAACTGTCAAATCATCTATATTTAGTAGTGTATCTTCAATTTCAAAGGCTGTTTTACTATCTAAAGCTGATGTACCTTCATCTAATAACAATATTGGTGTATTTTGAATTAATGATCTTGCAATTGCTACTCTCTGTCTTTGCCCACCAGATAAATTATTTCCATTTTCACCTATAAAAGAGTTTATTCCATTAGGTAATGTCATAAGAAATTCATTTACACCACTAGTATTTAGAGCTTTATTTAATTCTTCATTATTAAACTTTTTACCTAAAATAATATTTTCCTTCAATGTCTTATCAAACATATATACATTTTGATGAATAACTGACATTTGATTTAAAATTGAGTTGTTATCTAAATTATTATAATGTTCTCCATCAAAGAAAATATCTCCCTTATAGTCATTATAATATCCAAGTAAAATCTTTAATAAAGTAGATTTACCACTACCACTTCTTCCAACTATGGCATACTTTTTATTCTTCTCAAAACTTACTGATAGTTTATTTAAAACATTTCTATCATTATCATAAGAAAAATCAATATCCTTTAACTTAATTTCTTTATTAAAGCTGTCTAAAGCTTTATTTCTCTCTACCTTTTTATTTTCATTGCTAATCTTAATAAGCTTATTATTTACAGACTTCATCCCTCTAATCATTGTCATTTTATTTACTATCCATATAATAGGACCACAGATTCCATTTGCAAGATTTACTATTGCAAATAAAGTACCAACTGTTAATCTTCCTTTAATTAAAAAATATCCACCTATAACTATTGCACAAACCTGTGTTGTTGTTCCTATAAATACTGATAAAGCTTCTGAAATTCCTTGAAGATGATTTGATCTAAACTTTAAATTTTCTACTTTATTATTTGAAGCTAAAAATTCATTTGTCATATTATCTTCAATATTATAAGACTTAATAACCTCATACCCTAAAAATATATCTTTTATTTTACTAGTAAATTTGCTTAACTCCTCACTAACTGCCCTTTGTCTTTTTTCTATTTTCTTACCCCAAATAGCTGGTACTAAAAATAGTAGTATACCTGTTAAAAATACAAATAATGTAATCCATAAATTTATCCATAACATTACTGTAACAGTAGTTACAAAAATAATTACATCACCTATCATCTCAAGATAAGGTATTATATATTTAGTTTCTAGCATATTTATATCGTTTGTTAAGCTTGAAATATATTCTGCAGTATTTTCACTATTAAAGTCTTTATAGCCTTTTCTTAAAATACCTCTAAACACATCCTCTTTTAAATTCGATAAGGTTTTCTTAACGTAAATAAATTGAGTTGTTTTATTTAAGTAATCATTTATCCCCATAATACAAAAATAGACCATTCCAAATATAATTACTTTAACAAATCCATTCATATCCTTGTTTGTAGCTTTATCTATTACTTGTTGAATCAATAATGAAACAAAAACCTGCATTAATGCTCCAAAGCTTCTAAAAAATACTGTTGTTATAAGCCACAATTTATGTTTTAAAATATACTTCCTCATAAATTCAATACTCCTTTATTATAAATTTAATTTTGTTCTCAATAACTCTATATATTTATCTGCTATATCTTTATTTAACTTATAATAAGTTTTGTTATCTCTTTCATTAACATCCACCAACCCTATTATTAAAAAGTTTTGAAGATGGTAATTTATTGTTGCAGGGGTTAAGCCCAATTCCTTTGCTAAAGATTGAGCATATCTCTCTTCCTGTGATAATATTACTAATATCTTCTGTCTTGTTTTATCACTAACTAATTTAAGAAACTTATCAAGATGTTCTGTAAGATTTTTAGATTTAAGATATTCGCTTCCTTTATATCCATAGGTTAATATTAATTTTTCTGGATTATTATTATTAACACTCCATCCAACAACAAATGTATAGGATACTATTATTTGAACTTTTGTTTTTGTTATATCTATAAGTCCTTTAAAGAAATGCTCTTCATAAAATTTCTTTGGATCTTCTTCAAACTTTTTTTGAAGAATTTTTGTTTCTAGGATAACTCTCTCCATAACTTCTTGTTCAAAATCTTTATAAATACTATAAAATGTGTGAATTAAATATCTTAACCTCATTCTAGTTTCCTGTGGTGAATCAAAAAGACTAAGAATATCATCTACTAAAGATTTTTCAATATCTTCAAGGTTATTAATATACTCTCTCATCAATGTCATGCTATGTTTTACTTTTCCCCATGCTGAGTTGTCTTCTTTATTATATTGTGCAATGAAAGCTCCTCCAATAAAATTAAAAAGCTCTTCATCAGGTGAATTATCAAATACTTTAAAATAATCTTCTACAGTATTTACTTCTTCATAATCATCAATAAATCCCCAGATAGCTACACGTATACTTTTTGTTCTTTTGAAAAATTCTTTTTCACTTTTCATAAAAGGGCTTAATTTACTATCAATTATATTTATTATTTCAAAAATTCTTGGTTCGATAGAAATATTATGTTCTTTTATTAATTTAAAGTGTTCCTCCCTTTCAAAATACTGCGTTGCTATTATCCCAAACTCATTTACCGGCTTAACACCAAAACTTATCTTCTCATTTAACTGTTCCACTCTTATACCTCTTTTCAAATCTCATTTCTCCCTATGTTCATATCAGATATATTTATTTTTTTATATATTAGATATTCATCGCCCTTATTAACATATATTTATATAATAACCATATATTTGATATTCATCATATATAATATTAAACATTCATCTAATATTTGTCAACCATTATTTTACATTTATCTAATTCAACACAAATGTAAATAGCTTTATTTCTTTTAAATATTTATACAAAAAAATGAGAGCATAATGCTCTCACTTTTATCTACAATATTAAATTCTTAATTATCTATATATGAAAAACAAACTTAAATATCAAAACTGCTAAAATATATATAGATGTACTAGCTATCATAAACACTCTTAAAATTTTATTTTCCCACTCAACATCTCTTGGCTTTATCTTACACTCATTTTCAATTATCCTTTTCTTTACTTTAGCCCCTATTATTATTTCTGCTAATAAATACCCTATAACAGGAATAAGTACTCCTCCCATAATAAATATACCATTGCTTTGTGTTCTATCACTAAAGAATAAAAT
>JAFNXG010000144.1 GCA_017383505.1 Clostridium sp. | reverse complement strand
TGTAGGTTTATCTTGGGTCGGAGTAATTATGGGTGAATTCTTAGTGGCTAGAGAAGGACTAGGATTCTTAATTATATATGGTGGACAAATAGCACAATTAGATATGGTAATGATGAGTATAGTTATTTTATCACTTATAGCGTTTATAATGTATGAAGTAGTGGCTATTTTACAAAATAAACTTATAAAGAAAGAAGAATGATAATTGCATTTTAAGATAATCTTTAAATTATATAAAAAAAACTAATAAAAAGAGTTAAAGGTAATAATGTGAAAGCGTTAGTTTTTATTGGGGATTTAGAAAATTAAAAACTTTTCTAAATTCCCAATATTTATTATATAACAAAGTCGATTTTTGAAGTTTTATAAGGAAAATAATAAGAATTTGCAAAATTATATATTTTTTGATAAGATTATAACACACAATAAAATACTTAAAATACTGGAGGATTTATGAAAGATAGAAATAATAACTCCCTTAAGGAAAAGAAAACAGAGAATAAAAAAGAAAATAAATATATAGATTTAAAATCTATAATAGTTATAGGTATTTCATTACTTTTTACTTTTATAGTATTGGCTACTACACAGGCTATTATGGGGAAAAAAGTAGTAACAATAACAGATAATGCTGCAGAACAGTATTATTATGATGGTAGATTTGATGATGCTATAAAGGAATATACATCAATGCAAGATAAGGATGTATGGCCTATATCTACTGTTGAAATTGCAAATATTTACTCACTTGAAGGTGACATAACTTATTCAGATAGCTTACTAAGAGAAGCTATGGTAAAAAGAGATAAAGTTATGAACGAAGATAAAGATAAATATATAGAGCAAGATAAAGAACTAATTAATAAGGTAGTATTTATATTCTATATAAATAATGAGTTAGATCAAGCTGAGAGTTTAGGTGAGTATTACTTAGGAGAATATGATACATATAAACCACTATTAAAGACTATGTTTGCAGTATATCTTGCTAAAGGTGAAACTGAGAAAGCAGAAGAGTTAGTTAAAGCCTATCCTGTAGATAATGAAAGTGCATATGATTTAGCTATATTAGCAAAAATGCAAATTATTTTAGGAAATTATAATGATGGATTAGAAAATTTAAAGAAATCTTATAATTTAGATAAAAATGAAGTTAAATCTTTTGATGTTATAAGAGAAACTTGTGAGTTTAATAAATCTAAACTATTACAAAAAGTTGAAGAATTATCAGAAGAAAATCCAAATGAAAAAGTATATAAAGTATGGTTAGAAGAAATTAATCTGATAGATGGATCAAATAATAATCCAGAAAAAGATATAATTAATGAAATTAATAGAAACATAACTTTAAAAGAAGTTGATAAAGATTCATATGTATATAAGTATGTGAAGGCATGGGATTATTACAATAAAGGTGATTATGAAAAGGCTTTAGAATGCTGTAATGAAGCAATAAAGGCTAATCCTGAAAATTCAGAGAGCTTTGGAATTTTAATGCCAGAAATATTAATTTCAATGAAAGAACCAACTAAGGTTGATGGATACATTAGAACAGCAGTATATAACGAACCATTTAACTATAATTTAATTAGTAGTATAGGAAAGATATATCAAAATAAAATAGGTGATAATGAAAAAGCCATAGGATGTTTTAATTTAGCATTATTATTAAATAAAGATGAAGATAAACTATATTATAATTTAGCTCTTGCTAATATAAATATAGAAAATTTTGATGATGCTATAGAAGATCTAAAGAAGGCAATATCTATAAATAATAATTACAAATATTATAGAGCATTAGGAACTACTTATTTTAATAAGGGTGACTATGAAGATGCTATTGAAAATATAAGAAAAGCTTATTCATTAAATGAGAAAGATGTTTTATCTCTTAATAATGCAGCTTGTTACTATGCAATGGTAGAACATGATATTTGGAGAGCTTATTCTAATATAGAATCTGCATATAAAGATATGCCAAGTGATTTAGATGAAAGTTTAAAAGAGATAATAACAACAAATTATAATTCAATCAAAAATTTATATGATAAGTATGTAAATGATGAAAGCACTCCAATTATAGTGGATGGATTAAAATTAATATATTAATAATATATAATTTAGAACTCTCTTTATAGTTAGGTATATAAAATAATACCTAAGCTATAAAGAGAGTTCTTTGTTTTAAATTTTAGTAAAATAAAAAAAAGAGTAAGAAAACCCTTTCCAGAAAATTCAAATTATGATATCATAATAAAAGGTAAATATTCTGAATTTTATGAATAAACATATGAAAAGAGGTAGGTTAAAGGAAGATTGAAAAAGTAATATCTTTAAGTATTGGGTAGGGGGAATTTAAAATGGAACAAAAAATTAAAAAAATAGCTTTATTAACAGGCGGTGGGGATTGTCCAGGTCTTAATGCGGTAATAAGAGCAGTAACAAGAACAGCAATATTAAATTATGGTATTGAGGTAATTGGATATAAGTTTGGATATAGAGGGCTTTATAATAATGATTTTATTTCATTAAATTTAGATACAGTATCAGGAATATTACATAGAGGAGGTACTATTCTTTATAGTTCAAATAAAGATAATTTATTTGATTATCTAGTTGAAGAAGATGGACAAATGGTAAAAAAAGATGTTTCTGATGTAGCAGTAGAAAACCTTAAAAAAGAAGGCGTTGATGTATTAGTAGTTATAGGTGGAGATGGTACATTAACATCAGCAAGAGATTTTGCAAGAAAGGGTGTTAAAGTAATAGGTGTTCCTAAGACTATAGATAATGATCTATCTTCAACAGATGTAACTTTTGGATTTAATACAGCAATAGATGTTGTTACAGAAGCTTTAGATAGACTTCATACAACAGCAGAATCACATCATAGAATTATGTTGTGTGAAGTTATGGGAAGAAATGCTGGTTGGATAGCTTTAGAAGCTGGAATAGCAGGTTCTGCTGATATTATTCTTTTACCTGAAATTCCATATGATATTAATAAAATTGCGGAAAAAGTAAAGGAAAGAGAATCACAAGGAAAGAACTTTACTATAGTTGTTGTATCAGAAGGGGCTAGACCTAAAGATGGAGAGGTTGTAGTAGCAAAAATAGTTGAAGATAGTCCAGATCCTATTAGACTTGGAGGAATAGGTAATAAGCTTGCTGATGATTTAGAAAAGCTTATTAAAGACCATGAAGTAAGATGTACTGTATTAGGTCATATTCAAAGAGGAGGAAATACTTCA
>JAFNXG010000143.1 GCA_017383505.1 Clostridium sp. | reverse complement strand
TTTTCATTTATGTCTTCTATATTTTTTACTACTGACGATTTTATCTCTAAGTTTTTTCTATTCTTTTCAATTACCTTTATAATTTTACTAGCATCATATCCAACATAATCTATATATTCGTTTGAATATAATTTAACCATTTCTTTTATATTATTCTCAGTATTATATTGATTAAATAAATTAATAGCTTCTTCTGCAGTAGCCGGTCTAACCATCTCTACTTCTTTAGAGCATCCAAAACAACATAATGCTAAAATAACTAATATCCCTATGATTCCAGATATTTTTAGTGTTTTTTTCATAAAAATTCCTCACAATCTATAATTTTCTCTTAATAAGTATATCTTATAAATTTAAAAATTTCATCAATATTCACATAAGTTTAATATTTATAATTTTTAAATAATAAGAATATCTAAAATATTTTTATATTTCTATCATTTAAGTTATTTTACCCATTTTTAGAAATATTATTTATAAATAAAAAAACCATACAAATATATTTTGTATGGTTTTTAACTCTAATCTAAATCTTTAATATAGAATCCTTTATTATAAACTTCTTTATCATATTTAATTTCCAAATTATTGCAAGCTCTTATATCTTTTTTATTTACTATAAAATTAATACCTTCTATTACCTCTTCAACATCCTCATCGCTTTTAAAGTCACAATATAATTCATAAGCTGGTCTACCACAACCGTAAAACACTTTTATTCTTATATAATTTTCGGAACTATTTTTTATTAACTCTTCTAAAGCTTCTTTTGCATTTGAATTAAATTTAAAATTCATATTATTTACTCCCTTTTATGTATAATATTATATTACATATTAAAATAAAGACCTTTTAGTAAAATATTTTATATCTTACCAAATAGCCTTTATTTTTACTACTTACCTAGACCAAATTCTTTATGAAGTGATCTAACTGCTTGTGGAACTTTATCACTATGAATTAAGCACCAAATAGTCATGTTAGAATCTGTTGTTTGTAATATTTCTATCTCATTACTTATTAAAGTATTAATTATTCTTGCCATAACTCCTGGTACCCCATTCATTCCAGCTCCAACAATGGCTATAGTACTACAATTCTCTATGATTGTATACTTAATTTCAGCTTTAGCCATAATTTCTGAAAGCTTATTTTTCTCACTAGCATCAATAGTAAACATTTGATGTTCTGGGAAAATATTTATTAAGTCTAAACTTATATGATTTTTAGCTAGTAACTCTAAAATATTTCTATAGGAACTCTTATCTTTATTATCAGATAACCTTACTCTTACTTGAATTCTATTATTTAGATGAGTTATTCCAGAAATTAATCTCTTTTCTTCTTCTGAAATACTACTTTTAATCATAGTACCTTTTGAATCACTCATAGTATTCTTAATAACTAATGGTACATTGGCCTTTTTAGCTAAAGTAACAGCCTTTGGATGAATTACTTTTGCTCCTTGATCTGCTAATTGGAATACTTCATTATATGTCATTTCATTTATAAGCGATGCATCCTTAACCATTCTTGGATCTGCTGTCATAATACCATCAACATCAGTATATATATCTATTTCCTTAGCCTTTAATGCTGCTCCTAATATACATGCAGAAGTATCACTTCCACCTCTTCCTAATGTCGTAAAAAATCCACCTTCAGTAATTCCTTGGAATCCTGTTACTACTGGAACTTTTCCTTCTTCTAGGAATTTAATTATATTATGCGTATCAACGTCAATAGCTTGTGCATCAGTATAATTATTATTTGTAATAATACCCGCTTGCCCTCCAGTTAATGGAACTGCATTTATACCATGCTTATATAAATCATTACACAATACTACCGAACTTATTATCTCTCCACAACACATTAATAAGTCTTGAGCACTCTTATTATTGCTTTTAAATTCATTCTCTACAAGTGTTAATAGAGTATCTGTGGCATATGGTTCTCCTAATCTTCCCATAGCTGAAACAACTACTACTGGCTTAAATCCATTTTTAATTGCATTCTCTATTTTTTTTATTACTTGTTCTCTTCTCTCCTCTGTAGATACAGATGTTCCTCCAAACTTTTGCACTATTATATTCAAGGAAACTCCCCCTTAAGTTTTCTTAAGCTCTCGCTCTTTTTATCTTTTCTTCATCAGCAGAGATTACTATTACATTAGTTCCAACTTTTGTTACACACTCCCACGGTATTTCAACATATTCTTTACTACCAAAGAAGCTAAACTTACTAGTACTAATACCAACCACTAAAAATTTAAGATATCCATCTTCATCAATTATAAAATCAATATTTTGAGTGCTATCATACTTTTCTGCAGACTCTAAGTTAAAAATTTCATATCTTTCTAGCTCACTTAAATTCCTAAATTGGCTTTCTGGTTTTTTCTCATAATATTCAAAATCCCTCATAATAATTACCTCCCTTATTATACATAATATTATGCATAAATAGATAAATATATTACTTTTGGATATATTATAAAAAATAACCTAATATATATCTCACATAAATAATATATCAATTATGACATAAACTTACAACAATATTTTTTCACTATCATAACTCTTATATGCAACTTTAGCTTCATTTATAATAGAATTTAACTTATCAACTTCTACATCTTGCCCTACAAAAGCGTTACTAATTACACCTGGTTTAAAACATCTCTCCAATACATAGTTTATGTCATCATTACCTATTTGGTTAATTCTATTAATAACATCCTCTTGTGTCTTTACTTTATTTTGTAATAAAAAAGTTTTTGCATTAGCAAACATTCTTGAAGAAGTGCTTTCTAATCCTAATATATAGCTAGCCTTAATTTTTTCTTTATTAATATCTAATAGTTCTTTACTTATACCTTTATTAGCAAATTCATATAACTGTTTATTAATAACTTCTATAGCTTTATCCGCATATTTATTACTTAATCCAGTATATATATTTAATGTTCCAACACCTAAATAGGGTTGCATATATGAATAAATACTATAACATAAACCTAGTTCTTCTCTAACTTTCTGGAACATTATTGATGATGCTCCACCACCGAATATATTATTTAATAATACTAATGAATATGCTTTATCATCAGCATATGGTAAACCATTTAAACCTAAATTTATATGAACCTGCTCAATTTGCTTTTCAGTATATTTACTATTATTTTTTAAAGTTACTATTTCATATTTTGGATTATATTTATTTTCAGTACTCCACTTTCCAAAATACTCTTCTATCATTTTTCTTAATTCTTTTTCATCAAACTTTCCACAAATACTTAAAACCGAATTATATGGTGTATAATGAGTTTTTATATAATCTTTTATCTTTTTTCTATTAAATGATTTTATTCTATCTGGAGTTCCTAAGATAGGATAAGCTAATGAATCATTTCCAAATATAGCTTCTGAGTGTATCTCATCTAATACATCTTCTGGATTATCTTGACTCATATTTATTTCTTCAATAACTACCCCCTGTTCTTTTGCTATTTCTTCTTCATCAAATTTAGAATTTAATAACATATCTGAAAGTACATCTAAACATAAATCAACATGTGTATTTAATGCCTTAATATAATAACAAGTAGTTTCCTTACTTGTATATGCATTTATTTGGCCACCTATATTTTCTATCTCCTGAACTATTTGCTTTGAATTTCTTTTATCTGTACCTTTAAAAAACATATGCTCTATAAAATGTGAAATGCCATTTACATCTTTAGTTTCATTTCTTGAACCATTTTGAACCATTACTCCTACACTTATAGAGTTTACATGCTCTATATATTCAGTTACAACTCTTAAACCATTATCTAATTTATATAAATTAAACATATTTACCTCCATTTTTACTAATTTGCTTTTAGTTTATTTTAATATTATTATATTTATTCTATATAGTAAAAAAAAGAGAATTATTTTAAAATTCTCTTTTACATTTATATTATTCAGTTGCTTCATCTTCTAAAAGAGCATCTTTTCTTGAAAGATTAATTCTACCTTGAGAGTCAATTTCAGTTACCTTAACTAAAATTTCGTCTCCAACAGATACTACATCTTCAACCTTTTCTACTCTCTTCTTATCTAATTTAGAAATATGGCAAAGTCCTTCTTTATTAGGTAATATTTCAATAAATGCTCCAAATGCAGCTATTTTTGTTACTTTACCTAAATATACTTCACCTGCTTGAACTTCCTTTGTTAAGCCTTCAATAATTCTAATAGCTTCGTTTACACCATCATGGTTAGGTGATGAAACAAATACAGTACCATCTTCTTTAATATCAATTTTAACTCCTGTATCAGCTATTATTTTATTAATAACCTTACCACCAGCTCCAATAACATCTCTAATCTTTTCTGGATCTATTGATATAGTAGATGTCTTTGGTGCAAACTTTGATACTTCTGTTCTTGGTGCAGGAATACATTCACTTATTTTATCTAAAATGTGCAATCTTGCTTTTCTAGCATTCTTAATTGCAGTTTCAATTACATTAAAGCTTAATCCTTTAATTTTAGTATCAACTTGAATTGATGTTATACCTTCAGTTGTACCGGCTACCTTAAAGTCCATATCTCCAAAGAAATCTTCTATTCCTTGAATATCAGTTAAAACTTCTTCTTCAGTTAAATCTTCTGATGTTATAAGTCCCATAGCAATACCTGCTGCTGGTCTCTTAATTGGAACACCTGCATCTAATAATGCTAATGTTGATCCACAAACAGAAGCTTGAGATGTTGAACCATTTGAACTTAACACTTCTGATACTAATCTAATAGTATATGGGAACTCTTCTTCTGAAGGAATAAGTGGTTCTAAAGCTCTTTCTGCTAAAGCTCCATGACCAATCTCTCTTCTTCCAGGTCCTCTTAATGGTTTAACTTCTCCTACTGAATAAGCTGGGAAGTTATAATGATGCATATATCTCTTAGATTCTGCTTCACCTATACCATCAATTATTTGAATATCACCAACAGCTCCTAATGTAGCCACTGTCATAACTTGAGTTAATCCTCTTGTGAATAAACCTGTTCCATGTGTTCTTGGAAGTAAATCTACTTCACATGAAATCTTTCTTATCTCATCAAATGCTCTTCCATCAGGTCTTCTAGAGTGATTTAAAAGCATATCTCTAACTACTTCTTTTTGCATATTATAAACTATTTCTTTAGAATCTCCGAAATTATCTGGATACTTTTCAGCAAATTCTTCAGCTATCTTATCGTTTACTACGTCCATAGCTGCATTTCTTTCATCTTTATCAGTTATCCACATAGCTTCTTTAATCATATCTCCAGCAAAGTCTTCTATATCCTTTGCAAGCTCTGCATTTGGTTTATAAAGAACAGGCTCATCTTTTTTCTTTCCAAACTTAGCCATTGCTTCTTCTTGGAATGCAACTATATCTTGACACTTCTCAAAACCATATTCAATTGCTTTTATCATTGTGTCTTCTGGTATTTCGTCTCCACCAGCTTCAATCATCATTACTCTGTCTTTAGTTGCACAAACAGTTAATTGAAGAATACTCTCTTCTCTTTCTTTTGATGTTGGGTTTAAAACAAAATTTCCATCTATAAGGCCAACTTGCACTGCTGCAACTGGTGTAGTGAAAGGAATACTTGATATAGATAATGCCATTGATGCAGCATTAATTGCTAGAATTTCTGGTAAGTTATCTTGTTCTACTGATACAACTGTACAAACCACTTGAACATCATTTCTATATCCCTTTGGGAATAATGGTCTTAATGGTCTATCTACAGCTCTTCCGAAAAGAATTGCATTTTCTGAAGGTCTACCTTCTCTTTTTATAAATCCACCTGGTATTTTACCAACTGCGTATAATCTTTCTTCATATTCAACACTTAATGGGAAGAAATCTATTCCTTCTCTTGGTTTTTCTGAAGCATTAACATTTGTTAATATTACTGTATCTCCATAGCTCATAAAAATAGCTGCATTTGATAACATTCCAACTCTACCAAACTCAACCTTCATATTTCTACCAGCTATATTTCTTTCTAGTATATTAGTCATTTAATAACCTCCCTTCAGGTTTTACGGTTCTACTAATTTAATTTTTTTAAAATAATAGAGCGGATAAAACCCGCTCTATAAAGACTATCTTCTTAAGCCTAATTGTGCTATTATAGCTCTGTATCTTTCGATATCTTGTTCAGCTAAGTAGTTTAAAAGACCTCTTCTTTGTCCAACCATCATTAAAAGACCTCTTCTTGAGTGGTGGTCTTTTTTGTGAACTTTTAAGTGTCCAGTTAATGAGTTGATTCTTTCAGTTAAAAGAGCTATTTGAACTTCTGGTGAACCAGTATCTCCTTCATGTCTTCCGTATTGTTTGATTAATTCTTGCTTTCTTATTGCGTCCATAATGACACCTCCAGTTAATTTATCCCCTATTTCCAGGAAAAGAGAAATCACCCTCAAATCTTAGAAGTAGGTTCTTCATAAAATATTATAGCAAAGTAAGGCTATCTTGTAAACATAATTTATAATTTTAAATTTTTTTAGATTTTATTATCTAATAAAGTAAATTTATATCTTATTTTATATCTTAACTTTACTACTATTTTCTGCAACTTCTTTATCTTTTTTAAGTTGTTTTGTTAGTTCATCAATATTATTAAACTTTATCTCATCTCTAATTCTATCGATAAAATAAACTTTAATTTCTTTTTCATATATATTATTATTGAAGTCTAAAATGTAGGTTTCTATTGTTAATTCTTTCCCATTTACTGTTGGATTATTCCCAACTGAAGTAATTCCTTTAAAAATTTTACCTTCAATATCTACATTTGTATAATAAACTCCTTTTTTAGGAATAACCTTTTTATCATTGATTTCTAAATTAGCAGTTGGAAAGCCTATAGTTCTACCTAACTTTTTCCCATGTATAACTTTTCCTGAAAGCATATATGGTCTAGATAACATAAGAAACGCTTTTTTTACATTTCCATCTAATATTAGATTTCTTATATATGTAGAACTTATTATTTTATCTTCAAGCTTATAAGGATTCATTATATATAATTTATAACCATACTTTTTTTGAAGCTTTTCTAAAAGTTCAGTATCTCCTAAATTTTTATAACCAAATTTAAAATTAAATCCTACAACTATTCCTTTTACATTGTAGCTTTCACATAACCACTCTACAAAATCTTCTGGTGAAATTTTCATAATATTTTCATCAAAATCTTTAAATGCAACTACATTGATATTTTCACATTCTAAAACTTTAAGTTTTTCTTCATTTGTCATAATTAATTCTAAATTATTGTTATTTATAAATGCTCTAGGATGATTTTTAAAAGTAAAAACAATTGATTTTCCGCCATTTTTTATAGCTAACTCTCTTACTTTTCTAACTAATGATAAATGTCCCAAATGTAGACCATCAAAGCTGCCTAGAGCTATATAATTGTTTCTACTTCCTTCATTAAAAGCTTTGTTATCATATATTAGCATTATTTTTCTCCTATGTGATTAGTAACTTCTCTATTTTAAAGCCAGAATTATTTTTTTCACCTAGGCCTATAAAATTATTATTCTCATCATATACTCTATACAATTTATTGTTAATAATTTTATCTTTTGTAAACCTATTATCAGCAACTCTTACACCATTAATAAGAAGTTTAACATACTTACCACAAACAGTAATTGATTCATACTTATTTAAGGCATCTTCCATGCTTACAATATAATTATTTATATTTTCTTCTGTTAAATCGTTAATATTAATAGATTTTTCTTGTGTAAATACAGATGTTTTTGATCTATTTAACTTAGTCATAGTCGCAAAAACACCTAATTTCTCACCAATATCATAACATAAACTTCTTATATAAGTACCTTTAGAGCAACTAACTTTCATAGAAATATAAGGATTGTCTATTTTTATATCTTCAATATTATATATATTTATTAGCCTTCCTTTTCTTTCTACTTCTATTCCTTTTCTAGCTAACTCATAAAGTCTAACACCATTTTGTTTTAATGCTGAATACATTGGTGGAACTTGTGAATATTCCCCTATGAAACTATTAACTACTTTTAATATATTATCATCCTCTAAATTAGAAGCATCTCTTTCTTCTAAAATTTCTCCTTCTAAGTCATAAGTAGTTGTCCTAATTCCCAACTTCAAAGTAACTTCATAAGTTTTTTCAGAGTCCATAATATAATCTATTATTTTAGTAGCCCTACCAATACAAACAGGTAATACACCTGTAGCTTCAGGATCTAATGTTCCAGTATGACCAACCTTTCCTGTTTTAGCTACTTTTTTTACTATTCTAACAACATCAAAAGATGACATACCTTTAGGTTTAAAGATATTTAAAACACCATTCATATGTTACAACTCTTTCTGTATTTCATTTAATATTTCATATTTAGCTTCTTCCATTGATATATTCTTTATTTTTATACCAGATGCTCTTATATGGCCACCACCGCCAAACACTTCTGCTATTTTTCTTACATCTACATAGCTTTTAGCTCTAAGGCTAGCTTTAACTCCATCTTCAACTTCTTTTAATAAAACTGTAACTTCTACCCCTTTAATTTGAAGTCCATATGAAATTATATCTGATGTATCTCCTATATCAATTCCTAAATCAGCTGTAAAATTCTTATCTAATTCTAATAATGCAACTTTACCATTTAAAATTAGTTGCATGTTAGTTAATGCTTTTCCTATTAATTTTATTCTGCTAAAGTCTTTGTTATCAAAAAGACTTTGATAAATCAAAGTATTATCTACACCTATTTTTTTTAATGTTGCAGATATCTTATGAGTTCTTTCTGTTACGTTAGAGTGTCTATATGCACCTGTATCTGTTACTATTGATGTATACATACAAGTTCCTATATCCTTATTAACGCTATTTTGTTCTTCAAAACTTAATCCCATTAAGCTTAGTAATTCAAATACTATTTCAGCCGTTGCTGCTGCATTTGCATCTACGTAATTAATATCACCATATTTATCATTTGAAAGATGATGATCTATATTTATTATTGTGCCAGTGAATTCATTTAAGTTTGCACTTACTCTCTCTAAATTTCCACAATCAAGAACTATTACAACATCAGTTTCATCTTTAGGATCTATTATTTCACCAGTAATTTCATTTGATCCTTTTAGAAATTTTAAATTATCTGATAATGTATCCTTAGATAATATATAACAATCTTTATTTAAAAATTTTAAAGCGTTAAAAAGTGCAAGAACACTACCTACTGCATCACCATCTGGTGATACATGGTAGGTAATGCCTATTTTTTTACTTTCTAATATAAACTTTGCAATTTGACTTAAAGTCATATTACTTTTCTTTAACCTTTTGAATTAATTTTTCAATATGCATTCCATAATTGATTGATTCATCAAGCTCAAATATAATTTGAGGATTATATCTTAAATTAATTCTTTGACCTATTTCTTTTCTTATATATCCACTAGCATTTTTTAAAGCAACAAAACTATTATTCTTTTCTTCATCATTTTTAGCAAAAATACTAACAAATACTTTTGCATATCTTAAATCCTTTGTAACTTTTACATTAGTAACTGACACCATTGCAGTAAGTCTAGGATCTTTGATTTCATTTTGTATTATGTTACTTATTTCTCTTCTAACTTCTTCGTTTATTCTTCCACCTCTATAGTTAGCCATTTAAAACACCTCTTAAAGCTCTTTTCTTTTTATAGCTTCCATTGTAAATGATTCTATAATATCGCCTTCTTTAAGATCGTTGAACTTCTCAACACTTAATCCACATTCATATCCTTTAGCAACTTCCTTAGCGTCATCTTTAAATCTCTTTAATGAAGCTAATGTTGATTCGAATATTACTATACCATCTCTAATTACTCTTACTTCAGAATTTCTTACAATTTTACCGTCTATAACATAACATCCAGCTATAGTTCCTACATTTGATATTTTGTATGTCATTCTTACTTCAGCTTTACCATTTACAACTTCTTTATACTCTGGATCAAGCATACCAATCATAGCTGTCTTAACATCTTCGATTGCATCATAGATAATTCTATATGTCTTAATCTCAATGTTTTCTTTTTCTGATTGAACTGTTGCATTTCCATCAGGTCTAACGTTAAATCCAATTATAAGTGCATTTGAAGCAGCTGCTAAAGTAACGTCTGTTTCAGTTATAGCACCAACAGCACCATGAATAACTCTTACCTTAACATCATCTGTAGATAATTTTTCTAATGATTGTCTTATTGCTTCAACAGAACCTTGTACATCGGCCTTAACAACTATAGCTAACTCCTTAACTTTTCCTTCTTGGATTTGGCTATATAAGTCCTCTAATGACACTCTAGTTGATGCTTGGTGACTATCAGCTTTAATTTTTTGCTTTCTAAGGTCAGCCATATTTCTAGCTGTCTTTTCATCCTTACAAACAATAAATCTATCCCCTGCAGCTGGAACTTCAGAAAGACCTAAAATCTCTACTGGAATAGATGGTCCAGCACTCTTTATCTTTTTACCCATGTCATCAAACATAGCTCTTATTCTACCATAAGTAGTACCAACTAAAATTGAATCTCCTACATTTAATGTACCATTTTGAATAAGTAAAGATGCAACTGCTCCTCTACCTTTATCTAATTTAGCTTCAATTACAGTACCCTTAGCTTTTCTGTTTGGATCAGCTTGTAATTCTTGCATTTCAGCTGTTAATAATACCATTTCTAATAAGCTATCTAGGTTTTCACCAGTCTTAGCTGAAACTGGAACACAAATAGTATCTCCACCCCAATCTTCAGAAACTAAACCATGTTCAGTTAATTCTTGTTTAACTCTATCAACATTTGCACCTGGTCTATCTATTTTGTTTATAGCAACTATCATAGGTACATCTGCTGCCTTACAGTGGTTTATTGCTTCCTTAGTTTGTGGCATTATACCATCATCTGCTGCAACAACTAATATAACTATATCAGTAACTTGAGCTCCTCTAGCTCTCATAGCTGTGAAAGCTTCGTGCCCTGGTGTATCTAAGAATGTTATTTTTTCTCCATTTAATGATACTGTATAAGCACCGATATGTTGAGTTATTCCACCAGCTTCACTTGCAGTAACTTTTGCATGTCTTATAGCATCTAAAAGAGAAGTTTTACCATGGTCAACATGCCCCATAATTGTTACTATTGGTGGTCTCTTTTCTAAATTTTCTTCAACGATATCTGTTTCTTCTTCAAAGGCTTCTAATTCTGTTCCTTCTTCTTTCTTTTCAACTAAAACTTCGTATTTTTCACAAAGTTTTTCAGCTGTAGCAAAGTCTATTTCTTGGTTAACCCCAGCCATTACACCTAAGAATATTAAATTCTTAATAACGTCATTTGTTGGTTTACCTAGCTTTTCGCATAATTCTTTAACTGTTATTGTTTCACCAATTTCAATTACTCCACATGCAGCCTCAGCATTTCTTTCAACTTCTTCTTGCTCTAACTCTTTTTTAGTCTTTTTCTTTTTTCTAACACCCTTATTAAGTGATTCAGCAAGTTCATCTTCGTATTCATCAACTAAACTCTTTTTACCTTCAGTTTCGCTACTAGCTGAATCTCCTAATAATTCTTTTATTAGTGTTGCGTCCTCATCTTCTATTACGCTCATGTGATTTTTAACTTCAACACCAAACTCTTCCATTAATAAATTTATTAAATCTTTAGAGCTAACATTAAGCTCTTTTGCCAATTCATATACTCTAATCTTTGACAATAAAATCACCCCCGGTTAATTTGTTACTTTTTCATTTTCGTATAAGGATATTAATTTTTCAGCCATATTTTTATCAACTACAGCTAGAACCTTTAATTCCTCTCTTCCAATTGGGTTGCCTAGTTCTTCTTTTGAAAAGTCTTCAATGAGAGGAATTTTCTTTTCAATACAATGATTTTTAAACTTCTTTTTTGTACTGTTAGAAGCATCATCACTTACTATTACAAGATAAAAACTACGTCTATTACGTTGTTCATCACACTTGCTATATCCTTCTATTAAATTCCCTGATCTTTTAGCAAGACCTAAAAAATTAAAAAACTTATTCATTAACTATCTCTTCCCTTAATCTGTTGTATATTTCTTCGTCTATTGCAACATCAAGGTTTCTACTTAATCTTTTTGCTTTAAATGCTTTTTCTAAACACTCAAGACTTTTACAGATATAAGCGCCTCTACCTGATTTTTTTCCTGTTAAGTCTACAGAAACTTCACCTTCTTGACTTCTTACAACTCTAATAAGTTCCTTTTTAGGTTTCATTTCCATACAACCTGTGCACATTCTTAAAGGTATTTTCTTTACTTTCATAAAAAAAGCCCCCTTATTCCTCTATTGCTTCAGCTTGTGACTTACTCTTTATATCTATCTTCCAGTTAGTTAATTTAGCTGCTAATCTTACGTTTTGACCTTCCTTACCGATTGCAAGTGATAATTGGTTATCTTCAACTATAACTTTAGCTGACTTAGACTCTTCATCAACTGTTACACTTACAACTTTTGCAGGACTTAAAGAACTAGCTATAAATTCTTCTGGGTTTTTGCTCCATTTTATTATGTCAATCTTTTCGCCTTTAAGCTCATTTACTATGTTTTGAACTCTTGCTCCCTTAGGTCCAACACATGCTCCCATAGAATCAACATTTTCATCATGTGATACTACAGCAATTTTACTTCTAGAACCAGCTTCTCTTGAAATGCTCTTTATTTCAACAACACCTTCATATATTTCTGGAACTTCTAATTCAAATAATCTCTTAACTAATCCTGGGTGTGTTCTAGATACTACTATTTGAGCTCCTTTAGAAGTGTTTTTAACTTCTACAACATATAATTTAATTTTTTCATTAAATTTAAATCTTTCTCTTGGAATTTGTTCATTTGGTCCAATAGCAGTTTCTAATTTTCCAATATTAACAAAAACATTTCCTTTATCTTCTCTTAAAACCGTTCCAGTAATAATATCATATTCTTTTTCTTTATATTCATTGTATATGATACTTCTTTCAGCTTCTCTTATTCTTTGAGTTACCACTCCCTTTGCAAGTTGTGCTGCAACTCTTCCAAAATTCTTTGGAGTAACTTCAAAATCTACTACATCGTCTAAATCATATGTAGGCTTAATTTCTTGTGCTTCTTCTAATCCTATTTCTGTAACAGTATCAAATACTTCTTCAACAACAATTTTTTGAGAATAAACATGTATTTCACCAGTTTCTCTATCAATTGTTACCTTTACATTTTGCGCTGAAGATGTTGGTCCTGCATAATTCTTCTTATATGCTGCAACTAATGCATCCTCAATTGTTGTAAATAATAAATCTTCACTAATACCTTTGTCTTTTACGATTTCTTTAAGAGCACCTATAAACTCTTGGTTCATCTTAAATACCCTCCTTACTATATTTCCCCTTCAATATTTGCACTTTTTATTTTATCTTTTGGTATACTTACTAAAGTGTCTGCTTCAACTATTATATTTTCATCATTAACTTCTTTTAATATTCCTTTAGCATTTTTCTTTCCATCGATAGTTTTTGTAAATCTAATCATGACTTCTCTACCTATAAATCTATTATAGTGAGCTTCTGTAAATAGTGTTCTATTTAGTCCTGGTGATGAAACTTCTAGGAAGTATGCTTCAGTTATTGGATCTTTTTCATCCATAAGATCACTAACTCTTCTTGAAAGGGCTTCACAATCACTTAAAGCGATTCCGCCTTCTTTTTCTATATATATTCTTAAATAATATTCTCCATTTTCTTTAACATACTCAATATGATATATATCATATCCAAGTTCATCTGCTAATGGTTTTACCATTTCAAAAATTTGACTTATTAAGGCATCATTTTTCATAATTATCCTCCTTTACAATATTCAGTTTTTAGTAATTTAAAAAATAGTATGTAAAAACGCAACTAAAAAGTAGTTGCGTTCAAATAGAAAGAGCGGGATCATGCCCCACTCTTCATTTTCTAGCTATTAGTAAATTACTTCTCAATACATTTTATCATACTTTACTAATAAATACAAGGGGCTATAGCAACATTTAAGTTCCCCATTTTAAACTTGCCCAACTTTGTATTTTTTTATTCAGTATACTTATTTTTATAATATATTAATATAATTCTATAAGCTTATTAAAATATTTTAATGATTTTTTTATCTTATCATATGATATACAATAAGATAGTCTAAAATACCCTGGACAACCAAAAGTTGTTCCTGGTACAGCTAATATATTAAACTTTTTCGCATCCTCACAGAATTTAATATCATCATCTATTGGAGACTTTGGAAACAAATAAAATGCTCCCTTTGGTTTTAAACACTCAAAACCTATACTAGTTAAATGATTATATAATAAATCTCTATTTTGTCTATATATTTCAACATCTATCTCTAAATCTAAACTTTCTTTTATAACCTTTTGAAAAAACGAAGGTGCATTTACAAAACCTAAAATCCTATTTGCTATGTTTAATCCTTGTATAATTTCATCAACTTCTTTCATTATAGGATTAACTACAATATATCCTATTCTCTCGCCAGGAAGTGATAATGATTTACTATATGAATATCCTATAAATGAATTGTTATAGTATTTTAATATACACGGAACTTCTACATCTCCATATATAAGTTCTCTATATGGCTCATCTGAAACTAAGTATATATCACTATTTAACTCTTTTTGCTTTTCCATTAAAATATTAGCTAAATTTTTTATTGTATTTTCGCTATATATTACCCCACTTGGATTATTAGGAGAATTAATAATTACAGCTTTAGTCTTTGATGTTATTTTACTTTTTAACTCATCTAAATTTAGTTGAAAATCCTCTGTCCTAGCTGATATAATTTTAACTTCTCCATCAAAGTTTTTCACATAATTTATATATTCACCAAAGAATGGTGCAAATACTATAACTTCATCTCCTGGATTTAATATAGTTTTTAAAATTATATTTAATCCTCCTGCAGCACCACATGTCATTACTATATTTTCTTGTTTTACTTTAAAATTATATTTATTGCTTAAATTATTAGCTATGGCATCTCTAACATCCTCATAGCCTGAATTATTCATATATCCATGAAGAATATTTGGTTTTTCCTCATTAATAATCTTTTGCATTATTTCTTTAATCTTTTCTGGTGGTTCTACACTTGGATTTCCTATACTAAAATCAAATACATTTTCTTCTCCATATATTTGTGATAATCTTTTCCCCTCTTCAAACATCTTCCTAATAACAGAACTATTTGAAACCATAGCCTTCATTTTACTAGAAATCATTTTTTAGCCCCCTAATATATTTAATTTATATAATTTTTTATTACCCCAATAGCTACACCTAATATACTTACTTCCTTTCCTTCTAGATATATTTCACTATATTTAGAATTAGCAGGAACAAGCATAGGTTCCTTGTCATTTAATTTTAGAATTTTTAAAGTTGCCTCTCCGTCTAAACTAGCTGCTACAATATCATTATTTAAAGCTGTATTTTGTTTCTTAATAACAACTAAATCTCCATCATTTATATTCTTTTCAATCATACTATCCCCTTTAACATGTAGTATAAAAGTTTCTTTGCCTCTTTCTAACCAACTTTTTGGCAAATTAAATCTTTCCTCTACTCCTTCGTTAATTTCTATAGGATTACCTGCAGCTATATTGCTATACACATCGACTTCTACTAATTCCTCTTCAGTAAACACTTCATTGTTATCTAAATAAATTTCCTTTTTAGATGAATAACTATCTACATTAAACTCAACAATATTTTTATATTTTAAATTTATATATTGATATTTATCCATAGAAACCCTTTCTTTATGTTTTACCTCATTAAATTCCTTTTTAAAAGCAAAGCTCTTTCCTTTAAAATCAGCACCAAGAGTTTTAAACTTCCTTCCCTTTACAAACCAACTCATTTTATCATTATAAGCTTCTGTATTAAAAATATAAACTAACGACGAATAGCTATTATTAGAATATATAGCTTTTACAAAATCAATTTCACCTTTTGTTAATTTCTCTACATCTTCTACTACTATGTGAGTATATTTCTCTTTTAAGCTTTGTCCATATTTTATAGCAAAAGATACTTCATCATAAACGTCATAATAACCACAATCCCACAATATTGATGTATATATCTCCTTAAGTGTATATATATAATCTCTGCTATAAGAATTTCTTATTAATCTATATTTTCTTCCTTTTCTTTCAGCTTCATTATACTCTTCTCTAGTAAAATTACAGGCCTTTATCCACATAATTTCATCATATAGATCTTTATCTTTAATCTTATTTACAACCTTAGATTTTTTTCTAAAATTAACTAACTCGCTATAAAACTCTTCATTATTAATAAACCTAATTCCTTCTTCTAAAGAAATAAGTTTAAATTTTTGTTTAGTTTTATTAATATATTTTTTAGCAAAATCTTTTATTAATGAATTTATTAAATTAAACTCTACTCTTTGTTTTTCTATGCTAAACAGAGAATAAAACTCACTAGTTTTACTCTTCTCTCTATATATTTTTTCGCTTTCTTCTATTTTTTTATAATCTGAAGATAAGTATAAAATTTTATCTTCATTATATATGCAATAATTATTCTCTAAATTTATAACTCTATATAAAGCTGCTAATGTCTTTCCTGTTAATGATTTTCCCTTTATTAACGAAAATCCCATATTTTTATTTTTTATAAATCTATTTTGAACCTTTGTTAATTTCATAATCACACCTACTGTTAATACCTTTTAAATTTCAAATCAAGGAGTTTCCTTTTTATAAAGAAAAACTCCAAAGAAAGAACATAACCTTTGGAGTTATAAAATAATTTTATTCATTTATTAATAAAAAGTCAATTAATTATAACTATTTATCACTTAAATATTGGTCTATAGCAGCAGCTGCTTTCTTCCCTGCTCCCATGGCTAAAATAACAGTAGCAGCACCAGTAACTGCATCTCCTCCCGCATAAACTCCTTCTTTAGTTGTAAGTCCTGTTTCTTCATCTGCAATTATACACTTCCACTTATTTATATCTAATCCTTTTGTAGTAGATGATATTAATGGATTTGGTGAAGTTCCAAGTGACATTATAACTGTATCTACATCCATAATAAATTCAGAATCTTGCTTAACCACAGGTCTTCTTCTTCCTGAAGCGTCTGGTTCACCAAGCTCCATTTGTACACATTTCATTCCAGTAACCCATCCGTTTTCATCTGTTAAAATTTCCGTAGGGTTAGTTAGAACATCAAATACAACCCCCTCTTCTTTTGCATGATGAACTTCTTCTAGTCTAGCTGGTAATTCAGACTCACTTCTTCTGTATATAATATGAGTTTCTGCTCCCAATCTTAACGCTGTTCTTGCCGCATCCATTGCAACATTACCACCACCAACTACAGCTACCTTTTTACCAACTTTAACAGGAGTATGATATTCCTCTTTAAATGCCTTCATCAAATTAACTCTTGTTAAAAATTCATTTGCTGAAAATACTCCATTAGAATTTTCTCCTGGTATACCCATAAACTTAGGAAGTCCAGCACCTGACCCTATAAATACAGCATCAAAGCCTTCATCTTCAATTAATGAATCTATTGTAACAGTTCTTCCCACAACTACATTAGTTTCAATTTTTACTCCTAATTTTTTAATATTTTCAATTTCAGCCTTCACAACTTCTTCTTTAGGTAGTCTAAACTCTGGAATACCATATACTAAAACTCCACCTGCTTCATGCAAAGCTTCAAATATAGTAACATCATATCCTCTCTTTGCTAAATCTCCTGCACAAGTAAGTCCTGATGGTCCTGATCCTATTACAGCAACTCTTTTTTCTTTAGACTCTTCTTTGTGAGAAAGATCTACATTATGTTCCCTAGCCCAATCTGCTGTATATTTCTCTAACTTACCAATGGCAACTGCTTCACCTTTTATACCTAAAACACATTTTCCTTCACATTGTGATTCTTGAGGGCATACTCTACCACAAACTGCTGGTAATGCACTATATTTAGATATTTCCTTAGCCGCTCCTTCTACATCACCTTTCTTAAGATGCATTATAAAGCCTGGTATATCTATTGATACTGGACATCCAGTTACACATCTTGGATTTTTACATCCTAAACATCTATTTGCTTCTTCTAAAGCTCCTTCATCATCATATCCTAAACAAACTTCATCAAAGTTTTTAGCTCTTATACTAGGTTCTTGTTCTTTAACTGGAGTTCTCTTCATTTTATTTATTACCTTACTCATTATTTATGACCTCCACATCCGCAACCTTCTCTATGGTGAGTATCGCCTTCTTCTACTTTTAATAAAGCTCTTCCTTCTTCACTTTTATAAAGAGATTGTCTTCTCATACTTTCATCAAAATCAACTAAATGTCCATCAAATTCTGGCCCATCAACACAAGCAAACTTAATCTCATTTCCTACAGTAACTCTACAAGCCCCACACATACCAGTACCATCAACCATAATAGGATTTAAACTTACTGTAGTTTTTATTCCAAGTTCCTTTGTAAGAATTGACATAAATTTCATCATTATCATAGGTCCTATAACAATAGCATGATCATATTTTTTACCCTGCTGATTTATTAAATTTAATAAACAATCAGTTACTCTACCATTAAACCCATAAGAACCATCATCAGTAGATATATATAAATTTTTAGCTACCTTACTCATATCTTCTTCTAATATTACTAAATCTTTATTTCTTGCACCAATAATAACATCAACATCAATATTATTATCATGGAACCATTTTACTTGTGGATAAACAGGTGCAGCCCCTACACCTCCAGCTATAAATATAATATTTTTATTTTTCAACTCATTTAAATCTTCATTTACAAATTCACTTGGCTGTCCTAAAGGCCCAACAAAATCTTGAACATAATCTCCTGATTCAAACTTAGCTAACTCCTTTGTAGCATGTCCAACCGTTTGAAAAACTATAGTTACAGTCCCCTTATCTCTATTATAATCTGCAATAGTTAATGGAACTCTTTCTCCCTTTTCATCATTCTTTATGATAATAAACTGTCCTGGCTCTGCCGATTTAGCTACCCTTGGAGCCTCAATATCCATTAAATATATATTCTCTGTTAATAGCCTTTTACTTATTATCTTATACACTTTTATCCCCCCTAAACTCTCTTATGTTATATGTTTATAAGTTTAAGAATACACTCTGAAATATATCTATCTATTTGAAAATGCATTCTTAAATTAATAAAAACCATTTATAAATTATTGATGTAATGGATAGTTAAAATCAACTATCCATTAATAATTAAGTTAATTAGAAAACATAGTTAGATTATTCTTAAAAGTCAACTCTATTTCCATAGAATGTACAAGTTAAAAGTTTTTCCATTGTTTCATCATTTATAGCTCTTGGATTAGATCCCGTACATGCATCTAAAACTGCATTATGTGCTATATGTTTAATATTAGCTTTGAACTCTTCTTCAGTTACTCCGTACTCTTTCATTGATGATGGAATATTTAATGCTACATTTAACTCATTTATTTTTGATATTAATGAATCAGTTAATTCAGAATCTGTATCCCCTTCTAATTTTAACATTCTTGCAATATCAGCATATCTATCTTCACAATTAATTCTATTATATTGAATTACATATGGTAAAAATATTGCATTAGCACATCCATGTGGAATATGGAAGACAGCTCCAACTTTATGAGCCATTGAATGTACTATACCTAATAGAGCATTAGTAAATGCCATACCAGCTAAACATTGAGCTTCGTGCATTAAATCTCTTGCCTCAACATTACCTTCAAAAGACTTAACTAAATACTTATTAACCATTTCTATAGCTTTTAAAGCTAATGGGTCAGAAAAATTAGATCTTAATGATGCAGTGTATGCTTCTATAGCATGTGTTAATGCATCCATTCCAGTATGAGCAACAAGTTTTGAAGGCATTGTTTGTGCTAATTCTGGATCAACAATTGCAATATCTGGTGTTATATTAAAATCTGCTAATGGATATTTAATTTTAGCTTTATAATCGGTTATTACTGAAAATGCAGTTACTTCTGTAGCTGTTCCTGAAGTTGATGGGATTGCTACAAATTTTGCCTTTTGCCTTAATTCTGGTAATCCAAACGGTATAATAGCTTGTTCAAAAGTAAAATCTGGATACTCATAAAATATCCACATAGCTTTTGCTGCATCTATAGGTGATCCTCCTCCCATAGCTACTATCCAATCTGGTTGGAATTCTCTCATAA
>JAFNXG010000142.1 GCA_017383505.1 Clostridium sp. | reverse complement strand
CTTAAACTTTAAAGTATAAGTTTAAATTAGAGTTTCATGTATGACTTTTATAAGTTATTCATGGGACTCTTTTTTTATAAATATAATAGATATTCATTAATAGCATTAGTTGAAAGAAAAAATATAGGAATATATAATAAAATAATAAGTTATAAAGGAGATAATATATGAATATACAAATTTTTGGCACTAAAAAATGTAACGATACAAAAAAAGCAGAAAGATTTTTTAAAGAAAGAAGAATTAAATATCAATTTATAGATTTAAAAGAAAAAGCTCTTAGTAAAGGAGAACTTCAAAGCGTCAAAAAGTCAGTAGGACTAGAAGCATTAATAAATAAAAATTCTAAGGATTATAAAAAGTTAAATATGGATAAAATAAGAGGTGCAGAAACAAGAGAAGATATGTTGTTAAAAAATCCATCTTTATATGTAACTCCAATAGTTAGAAATGGAAAAGAAGCTACGGTTGGAAATGCTCCAGAAGTGTGGAAGATTTGGGAGTAAGAAGATTATAATTTTTAGTGACAAGTTTTAGTTAAAATATAATTCAATTATAAACTATAATAACTTTATACTTGTCACTTATTATTTAAAACTAATTAAAGGCATTATAGATGGCATTAACAGCTTTTTCAAAATGCTCATTTTCAATTCCAATTAATATATTAATTTCACTTGAACCTTGATCAATCATTCTTATATTAATATCAGCATCAGCAAGAGCATTAAATATTTTAGCTGAAACTCCTTTGCTGTAGGCCATACCAGTTCCAACAGTGGCAATTAAGGCCATATTAGGATATATAACTATAGAGTCAGGGTTACAAGACCTTTTAATTTCCTCTACTATAACTTCTGTTTTATTTTTTAGATTAGAATCAGAAATAACTACACTTACGGTATCTATTCCAGAAGGCATATTTTCAAAAGAAACTCCATGTTGCTCTAATATTGTAAGGATTTTTCTACAAAATCCAAGTTCAGAGTTCATCATAGACTTTTCAATAGATAAAACAGTAAAATTTTTCTTTCCAGCAACTCCAGTAATGATATTTTCATGTTTAGTATCATTTTTTACTATTAGAGTTCCTTCATCTTCAGGACTATTAGTATTTCTTATATTAATTGGGATTCCAGATGTTCTTACAGGAAAAACAGCTTCTTCATGAAGAACAGATGCTCCCATATAAGATAATTCCCTAAGTTCCCCATAAGTTATAGTTTTTATTTTTTTAGGATTATTAACAATTCTAGGATCTGCCATTAAGAATCCAGAAACATCAGTCCAGTTTTCATAAAGGTCAGCATCTATACTAGCTGCTACTAAGGCACCTGTTACATCAGACCCACCTCTAGAGAATGTTACTATTTCATTATTTTCATTAGAACCATAAAATCCTGGAATAACAGCTTTTTTATGATTAGATAATTTATCTTTAAGTAGTTTATAAGTTTCATCAATATTTAAAGTTCCATATTTATTAAACTTAATTACATCTTTTGCATCAATAAAATCTATTCCTAAATAATTAGCAAGAATTATTCCATTTAGGTATTCCCCTCTACTTGCAGTATAGTCTTCAGAAGCCCCATTTTCTATATCATTTTTAATTATATCTAAATAAGAAGTTATATCTAGATTTAAATCTAGTTCATTAACAATAGAGTTATATCTTTCATAAAGTAATTTAAAGACATCATTTAAAGGAATACTAGAATTAACATGCGCATGACATAAATAAAGTAAATCAGTTACTTTAAAGTCTTTAGAGTACCTTTTACCAGGTGCTGATGGAATAACATATCGTCTATCATCATTACTTTCAATAATATTTTTTACCTTTTTAAAATGGATAGAATCAGCTAATGAACTACCCCCAAATTTTGTTACAACAATACTCATATTTTTTAGCCCCCTTAAAATATAAAGTAAGAAATATCCTTAATAAATATATTAACAATAATTCCCAGAAAACTCAATAAGGATAAATATCATAGAAGATATTTGCTGTAAAATGTTAATTAAAATGTTATTAAATTGACACAAACCCATAGTATAATTATAAATGGATAAAATTATAAGTTTATAATAAGTTTTATTTTAAAATAATAATATTTTAGATTATGGGGAGAGAGAGGATGGATAAGTTTCTGGTTGACAGAATTCATATGACGGTTGAGAATTATATATTAGCAAAAGAAGAGTTAAGAAATGATGGTGATGTAATAAATCACTTTGCATCATTAGTTTTTTCACATTATGAAAAGCAAATACCAGTAAAAAGAGTTAAAGAAATAAGAAGAAATATTAAATCAGCTACTAAAATAGTTTCACCTTTTAGAGGTGATACTTTAAATATACTTTCATTATTAATAGCTACTGTAGATAGAGACTCTCAGCAAGAACTTATAGAAGAGATATATGAAGTTATGGATATTTTAGAAGAACAAGGATTTAAATCAGGTTCATATTTAGCTTTAACAGCTTTTACTATAAGCAAATATTGTAAATATAAAGATAAAAAAGAAATAATAAAAAAAATAAAAGAATTATATATAATATTGAAGGAGAAGTATACTAATATAACTAATGATGATGATTATCTAATATGTACTTTATGGGTTATTAATAATATTAAGGCAGAAACTATTGATGATTTTATAGAGAATATATTTGAACATATTGCAGATTCTAATATAAGATCTAAAAATGGAATACAGGGGTTAGCAAATGCAATTATTTTAAATGGTTCATCTGGCGAGATGTATAGAACTATAGAATTTATGCTACAGTTAAATAAAAGAAATATAAAAATAGCAAATCAATTTTTACCGTTACTTGGGGTAGTTATGAGTTATAATCCAAGAAGAAATGTGGATATAGTAGAGGGTGTTATTGAATATTTATGTGATGAAGAGGGAGAATATGAATATTATATAGATAAAGGTTTTAGAACTATAATTGCTATAGTAATAGTGGCTCTTTGTACAATGACAGATAAAAAGAGATATATTGATGAATTATTAGCTCAAGGAGTTTTATCATTTATAAATAGTAAGAATAAAGGTATGTTTGAAGAAGTAATGTGCTAGGTGAAATAATGAAGAAAATAATTTTACATGTAGATATGGATGCATTTTTTGCATCAGTTGAGCAGGTGGATAATCCAAGTCTTAAAGGTAAACCTGTAATAGTAGGTGGTATTAGTGAGAGGGGGGTAGTATCCACTTGTTCTTATGAGGCTAGAAGATTTGGAGTAAAATCAGCAATGCCTATTTTTATTGCACAAAAGTTTTGTCCTCATGGAGTATATTTAAAAGTGAGATATTATAGATATAAAGAAATTTCTAATAAGGTATTTGAAATATTTAAAGAGGTTACACCTATTATTGAACCACTTTCAATAGATGAGGCTTATTTAGACTTAAGCTATAGTAGATTTGATGATGGACTACAAGCAGCAAATTATATAAAAAAGAGAGTCTTAGATGAAGTAGGATTAACTTTATCTATTGGTATATCATATAATAAGTTTTTAGCTAAATTGGCATCAGATTGGAATAAACCCAATGGAATAATGATAATTACAGAAGATATGATTCCAGAAATATTAAAGCCATTACCAGTATCTAAGATTTACGGAATAGGTGAAAAATCTGTTAGAAAATTAAATAATATGGGAATGTTTAAAATAAGTGATTTATATCAATTATCAGAAGAGTTTTTTGTTGAATACTTTGGTAAATATGGAATGGATATATACCAAAGAATAAGAGGTATAGATAATAGAGAAGTTACAGTTAATAGAGATAGGAAGTCTTATGGAAGAGAAAATACATTAAAGTGGAATACTGAAGATATAGATGAAATTCTTTATTATGTAAGGAACTTCTGTGCTGAAATAAGTGAAGAGCTAAATAGAAAAAATGTATATATAAAGACAGTAACATTTAAGTATAAAACTAG
>JAFNXG010000141.1 GCA_017383505.1 Clostridium sp. | reverse complement strand
ATATTCAACAAGATCAAATATATCATCTTCACTTTTATTTTGAATTAATATATCAATATCCTCTTTAGTTATTTCTCTTCCAAGTGCATAACAATCCAATTTATCTATTTCTCTCTTTATAATATCAAAATTATTTTGTACCTTATCAGCGAAATATCTTAATTGTATCTTTCCAATACTTCTTCCTTTATCTTTAAATAAATCTTCAATCTTCTTATAATATCTATCTTTTTTTAACTTATCACAATGAACTACCCTAATATATTTATCAAGCGTAGTAAGTTTTTTATTTTTTTTAGGTGTATCTCTTTTGTCATTAAATAAATAATACATTATAAGTACTGTATATGATGGTAAGTTTTTAATATACTTTGTTATTTCAGTATATGTTTTAGAAGCTTCTTTATCAGCTTTATCTTTTAAAAAATTAGCTCTATAAACTAATACAACTTTTTTATCCCCAAAAAAGGGCATTGTCTCACATGCATTTTCAATCTCTTCAAATGTAGTTGTTAATCCGTCTAATTTTATAAAATTTAAATCTAAAAAATCCTTTTCTACAACCTTATTTATTATAGCATCAACACTTATTTTTATAAGTTCTTCATCTAAACCACAAAATACGTATCCATTTGATATATTATTATTTTTGACTTCTGAGTCTAATACATCTATATTAATCAATCTAAATTGCACTCCTAACTAATTGTTTATTATGGTATTATTAAATACTGTAACCTCTCTTATATCACCTTTTCTAAAATCTATTATATCATATTCATAATCACTTTTTTCATAATTTACAAAGAGTAAATACTGACTATTCTTTGTTTGTAAAATAAAATTCTCACCACACTCTTTTAATTTTATATTTTCCCCAATAGTCACTTCAGTAACATTTTCAATTATTTTATCTGATAATGTAATTGCCATAAGCTTTTCTTCATCAACTATATCTTCGGTCTTAATAATAACACATTCTCCCTTATAGCTTATAGAAATAGCTCCTTCAGTGTAATATCTTATTCTAGGAAATGGTGAGTATATTAAAATTAATATATAGATTGCCATAAGTATAGGAAAATATATAAACTTTTTAAATCCCATTTTGTAAAAATAGTATGCTATAAGAATAGCTATATAAAAATAAGCTATAGTATAATTAAAATACAATAAATCCAAAGATATACTTTCTATTTTATACATTATAATATCAATATATTTAATAATATAATGACATAAATACATAATATAATTAAATAATACTGGTATGTCTACTATAAATATTAGTATATTTCCTAAAGCAACCAAAATATTTATAAATGGAATTACTATAATATTTCCTATTATAAAATTTAAAGATACTTCGTTAAAATATAATATTATAACAGGCAATGTTAAAACTTGAGCACTAATTGAGATTGCTATAGTTCCTCTTATAAAATTAGGAAGCTTATACATACTTTTGTTTATTCTTTTATTAAATAATATTATTCCTAATGTAGCTAAAAAAGATAAAATAAATCCTAAATTATAAATATAATATGGTTTCATTAGTAATAATATTATTCCTGATAATGATATAGCTGCTAATGGATTATAATTTCTTTTAACTACCTTTCCAATATTCATTATAACTATCATTATATATGCCCTTATAGCAGGTGCTAAAGCCCCTGAAAATAAAACATATATTAATGTTATGCCTAAACTTATCTTTACACCTAATATCTTTTTTAATAAACTATATATTAAAACTAAGTGTAATCCTGAAACAGAAATAGCATGAGATATCCCTAAGCTACCCATTAGTGTTCTATGATCCTCGTCTAACTCATTTTTATACCCAAATGATACTGAGGTTATTAATGATGCTTTTCTTACCCCTAACTTATTCTGAACCTTTTCAAATATATATCTTCTTTTCTTATAAAGTTTATCTATAAAGTCTGATTGTAAAACTAAATATTCTTTTATTTTATAATCTCCTACTACTCCTTTAACTTTATTACAGTTTTCTATAAATTGTCCTTTAACTAGCAACTTATTCCCTACTTCTATATTAGAGTCTATATTAACTAAATTAACTACTCTACCATTAATCTCTCCTTTTCCATAATAAGTATTTACTTCAGTAACTCTCACCTCTTCAACTTCCTTTGGTATATAACTATAAAAATATATATTATTATTTATGGATACAATAAAAAATAAAAATAAAATTATAGCTGTATTCTTTCCCTTAAACAACATTAAAAAAATAAAAAAACCACAGACATAAAAAATTGCCTGTAGCTTATTTCTATCATATAATTCATAACTAAAAGAAGCTAATATAAATGTAATAAATATATATATTAAAGGATTGTTTAAGCTTTTATCACTTATAATCTTCATCTAGGCAACACCTCATTTAAAGTATTACCACCTTTATACTCCTTAATCATAATATATAAAGTACTATCTATTACTTTTATATCTTAATAATTATATGATGATATTCTTTCCATAATAATATTATTATTACATATTTAAGCTATTTCTTTTAATCTCCATCTTTCTTTTTTCTTCTGGAGTTACTGTTCTAACCCTAAATATAAAATAATATAACTTAATTATTATAAGAACTATTATAGTTATTCTCATTGGTAAGACATCTACCATAATTAAAGGAAATGCTAACATTATATTTACAAAAGTTAATAAGACAACCTTTTCTTTTAATGTCATAGCTCTTTCCTTAACAAAACTCTCAAGATGCTTTTTATATAGTTTTGTATTTATAAACCAATTATGAAATTTCTCTGATCCTTTAGCAAAACAAAATGATGTTATCAATAAAAATGGAGTTGTAGGTAATATAGGAAGTATTACCCCTATAATCCCTAATATTAATGTAATTAACCCTATTCCAATATAAAAATATTTTTTTATACTTTTCACCTTAAATTCCTCCTAATATACTCTTAATGTCTTATCCTAAATATTATTTATTTAATGCATGTCTAATTAATTCAATAGGATTATAAATAATTAATCTAGGTCCAGAAAACCTCATTACTTCTTTAACCTTTACCTTCATATCTTTTTTGTAACAATGTATCGGACATCTTGAACAAGTTGATTTATTTTCTCCAAACTTACAAAAACTAAGTCTTTTATTAGCATATTCTAATAATTCTTGACATTCATTGCATAATTCTCTATTCTTATTACCATGCTTTTTCTTGCAATATATATCAATCATTAGTTTAATAGTTTTCTTTTCTCTCTCAATTCTTCCCATAGATATTTTCTCCTTATAAATTATGTTTAATATTTTAACAAAACTCAATTGATAATTATTATCATATAATACTTTAAATTAAAGAGGACTACTTTTTAATATAATCCTCTTTATTTTACTTAGTTTAATATTAATTTACCTTTTTCTAATTTATAAGTCTTATTACAAACTGCCGTTGTTGACTTTCTATGTGATATAAGAACTATAGTTTTATCTTTACAATTCTCTTTTATTGATTTTAATATTTCACCTTCATTTAAAGTATCTAAATTACTTGTAGGCTCATCTAATATTAATATATCTCCATTACTTAAGAATGCTCTAGCAAGACCAATTCTTTGCTTCTCACCTGAAGAAAGATTTCCACCTAATTCTCCAACCTTAGTCTCATAGCCATTAGGTAGAGTCTCTATAAATTCATGTATAGAAGCCATCTTTGCAGCCTTTATAACTTCTTCCTTTGTTGCATTTATATTTCCTATCTTTATATTATCCATTATAGATTCATTAAATAAATATGTTTCTTGGCTAACTAAAGTTTGACTACTTCTAAGTGATGAAGTATTAACCTCTTTAATATTCTTATTATCTAAATGAATTTTACCCTCATTTACATCCCAGAATCTCATCATAAGTTTAACAAAAGTGCTTTTTCCAATACCACTTTCACCAATAAGAGCAATCTTATCTCCTCTTTTTATATGAACTGATGTATTGTCAAAAATCTTTTCTTTTCTATTTGGGTAAGAGAAAGTTACATTATCATATGATATTGCTTCCCCACTTACTTCATGTCCTTCTAATACTTCTTCAACATGCGGCTCTTCATCAATTAAATCAAATAATCTCTCTGCACAAGCAAAAGTTTGAAGTAATGTATTTGAAAGATTACTTAGGGCTACTACAGGACCAAAAGATGATGCAATTATTACTATTCCAACAAGCATCCAAGTAAATGAAATATTACCTAATGAATACTGATAGAATCCTACCCCTACAAAAGTTAATATAGCAATCATAATTGTTAAATCTGTAATAGCTCTTATTATACCTTCATGCTCTTTAATCTTATCAAGACTTTTATTTATTCTATGTGATTTTGAATTAATTTCATTTACTCTTTCTTCACCAGACTTAAATAATAATACTTCCTTCAATCCTCTTAAAGAATCTAATATATAATTGTTACATTCACCAAACATATTTCTATATTCAACACCAGCTGCTTTTCCTAAACTTGAAGACGCATAAGGTATTACGAATCCAACTATTAAAAAGAATATTACAGATAAAACTCCAAACACTGGATTTATAATAAATAAAATTATTGAAATTATACTATTAGTTATTATTGCAATTGATATTGGTGCTATAGTATGAGCATAAAATACTTCTAAAAGCTCAATATCAGAAGTTATTAACGAAATTAAGTTTCCTTTTTCTTGCCCTTCTAATTTAGCTGGTGCTAATTTTCTTAACTTTTCAAATATCTTATCTCTTAATATATAAAGAATTTTAAATGCTATATAATGTCCTGATAGCTGTTCAGCATATCTTAAGAACCCTCTTAAAACAGCACTTACTGCCATAACTACCATTGCACCTGTAAAGCTTATAAATGTAATATCACCTATAAATGCTCCTACTCCTATTGCAGCAAAACTTGCTATTGCTATAGCTGCTAAAAACCCTACAACACCCATACTTATAGTTATTCCCATAATAGGTGCTAATGGTTTTAACTCAACTATTAATCTCTTCATTATTTGGAAGCCTGATCTTCTTTTCATATTAGCAAACCTCCCTAATCATTTCTAATTCATTTTGCTTATTAACCATATCATAATAATGATTTTCTTTACTCATTAATTCTTCATGAGTTCCACTTTCAACTAAAATACCCTTATTCATAACATAGATATTTTTAGCATTCTTAACATTTGCTAATCTATGAGATATTACTAATATAGTTTTATCTTTTGAAAGTTCATAAATAGCTTCCCAAATACTTTCTTCACTTTCTACATCTATATTTGAAGTAGCTTCATCAAAAATTATCATTGGTCTATTAGCTAAAATAACTCTTGCTAATGCTAATCTTTGCTTTTGTCCACCTGATAATGCACTACCTGCTTGACCAACATCTGTTAATAGCCCATCTTTTAATCCATTAACAAAATCATATAATCTTGCTGTTTTTAATGCATTATTTATTTCTGCATTAGTAGCATCCTTTTTAGCCATTAATAAGTTATCTAAAATTGTTCCATTAAATATATAACTATTTGTAGAAACTAAAGCTATGTTTCCATATATATTATCTAATGATATATTTTCTATGTTTGTATCATTTAGAACTATTTCTCCATTAGTTACTTTATGATTATTTAGTATAAGTGATGCAATTGTACTCTTTCCTGATCCACTTTCCCCTACTATTGCAACTAATCCTCTTGGAGTTATATCCATATTTATATCTTTTAATACTTCTCTTTCTCCATCATAACTAAATGATATATTTCTTAATTCAACTTTTATATCATTAAATTTAACTTCTTCTTTTGTTTTAACATCTTTCTTGTTTTCTTCAGCATCTAGAATACTAAACATTCTATCACTTGCTGCCATACCATTCATCGCTATATGGAAGTATGATCCTAAAAGTCTTAATGGTATAAAGAACTCAGATGAAAGTAATATAATTATTAATAGACTTCCAACTGGAATTTGTCCATTTTTGAATTGAATAAGTGCAACTATTGTACCAGCTGCTGCTCCACCAAAAGCAACTAAATCCATTATTGTTATAGAATTAAGTTGCATACTTAAAACTTTCATTGTTATTTTTCTAAATCTTTCGGCTTCAACATTCATTTTTTCATGTCTTTCTTCATCGATATTAAATACTTTTAAAGTAGTTAATCCCTGAAGATTTTCTAAGAATGTTCCACCTAAATCTGCATAAGAACCCCAATACTCTTTTAGTATTCTTTTTGCAATTTTCATTATTGCTATTATTGATACTGGTATAAGTGGCACACATAATATAAATACTAACGCTGCTTTAACTGATATAAAACTCATAAATATAAATAATGTTACTGGTACTAATAACGCATAAAAGAATTGAGATAAATATTTACCAAAGTAAATTTCTAATTGCTCTATACCTTCAACTGATACTTGAACTACTGCAGACGTGCTTTCAACTGACGTATATCCTGTACCTAATTTTAATAACTTTTTATATATAAGTTCTCTTAATGTTATTCTTGCATTTGCAGATGCTGCATTTGAAAATTTAGCATATAAAATATTACAAGAATATCTTACAGCTAATAATATTGCAATTATTACTATAGCCGTTAATAGTGATATATTGCCCCATACACTAAAGCTCATCATAGCTGAAAAAATATTATCACTAACATTTAGCCTTTCCCCAATATAAATTTTATTTATAAATTGTCCTATTAGGATTATAGTAACTATATTACATAAAACTGAAATCCAATTAACTAATACTGTTAAGGCTATGTATTTCTTTGAATCTTTACAAAGATTTATTAGCCTTTTATTAATCATCATAAGATAATTCCCTCCTTTTAATTTGTTACTATTTGATATTATGTTTCAAATGATATTTATTATCACCCAATACACTATAACTTAATTGATAATTATTTTCAATCCTTTTTCGATAAATTTTGTATTTTTTATAATATATTTAGGTTTTTATCCAAATTTTATATAAAAAAATAATTAAGCAAAAGCACTTTTCTTTTACTTAATTATTTTATATAAATTATTAAATTAATTTTTAATTTATTAAATCTTTTATAACTCCTTCTAATGCAGTTAATGTACTTTTATGATTTCTTATTACTTTAATATTTTTCTTATCTGCTTCTCTTTTAGCCGTTAAAACTAATTTATGCGAAACAACATCCGTTAATAATATTACTGCATCTGGCATTCCAATCTTATCTTTTAATCCTGTTTGCATTTGAGTAAATACTTTAGCTTTACAATTATATTTTTTACATACCTTAATATAATCTTTACTCATTTTATCATGTCCACCTACTATTACTATGCTCATTTCCTTCTCCTTTTAATTACTTAAATAATTATAAAGTCATTACTATTTATACGATAATTTTATCTTTACTAAATAAACTTCTTATAGAACATGTAACCTTATAAGATGAATAACCATTTAAAATATAATCTACTGTGTGTTCTTTAACCTTATCATATTTGCTAAAAGTTTCTTGTGCTTGTTTAAGGTCATTATACACAAGCCAGTATCCACAACTTAAACATTTCTTTTCCCTACAATTCATAAAATCACTAACATCATTTAGTGGGAATCCTAAAAATATTCCTAATTCATGGGGACAATTAAACTCCTTATATCTTCTTTTTAAAATATCTAAATAATCGTATAGATTATCTTCTTTTGGATATCCTAGTTTCATTAAAAAGCTTCTATTTTCTTTATTAAATATATAATTTTCTAATTCCTTCTTATTATATATTAATATAATTAATGCATTACTACATTCTCTTAAATTTACATATTGAATATCAATATTTCTCAAAAAATCAATTCCGTACTTTATCCATTTATCATATAGGTTTTCATTATTTTTTTTTAGCGTGATAGTTGCTGATGGTTTAACTCCTGAGATTACTAAAGATGCATTGTAAATAAGAAATTTCTCAATACACTCTTTTTCTTCCATCTGAGAAAGACTTTTATAAAATTGAACTTGTTTCAAAACTCTAAGCCCTTGCTATTATTTTTCCAAATTCAATACACTCTAAAGAATTATCTTCTGGTTCATATTGAATTATTAATCCATCATTAATTAAAGTACAACCTAATGATTCTATTCTATCTTGCCAATCTCTCATCCATTGTCCATCTCCCCATCCATAAGATCCAAATAAAGCAACTTTTTTCCCTGAAATTTTAGGTGATATCTCTTCCATAAATGGTTCAAACTCAGCTTCTTCTAACACTTCATCTCCCATAGCTGGACACCCTAATACAATAACTTCTTCACTATCAAATATATCAAGCTTTGCATCTGACACATTAATTAACTCTACACTTTTCCCCTCATCTACTATTCCCTTTGCAATTAGGTTAGCAATTTTTTCTGTATTTCCAGTTGCTGAATAATAAACTATTTTCATATACTACCTCCTAAATAATATTGATATTCATTCTCAATTAATTATTATAATATATTAATATACCTATATTGTCAATATATAATTTCAAATTTTTTGAAATTTTTATAATGAAAATTATATTATTAATTAAATTTGTACTTTAAATATAAAATTAAATGCCAATAAAGTCTTAGTTTATCTTCATTGGCACTTGTCATTAAAAAATTATTTATTTTTTAATTTTAATTCATTACTACAATTTTCTTTATCAAAACACCCTGGACAATTACATCCACAAGTTTTCTCATTGTTTTTATATTTTTTAAACATACTCCTTACAGCTAATGATAATAAAGTAAATACTATAGTTCCAATAACAAAAGTAGCCACTTATCTCACTTCCTTATTAAGTATAACAATTTATGCATTCACTTTTTTATTTTTTGCATTACTTCTAACATCTCTACCAGATAGAATAGCTAATGTAACTACTAATATTGCAATTAATACTGATATTATTGCACCAATTACACTACCTTCTCCTAATAGTAAGCTTCCTACTTGATTTATTATTAATGCTACTATATATGCAGTTAATGTTTGGAATCCTATTGTAATCCACATCCATTTCCAAGATCCCATCTCTCTTTTAATTGCACCTATCGCAGCAAAGCAAGGTGCATTAATCATATTAAATGCTATAAATGCTAATCCACTTGCCGATGTGAAAATTGTTGCAATTTGATTTACTAATTCCGGAGTGTTTTCTGCTGCATCTGCAATTCCAAATAATACTCCAAATGTTGCTACAACATTTTCTTTTGCAACTAATCCTGTTAAACTTGCTACCGCTGATTTCCAATCCCCAAATCCAAGTGGTGCAAATATTGGTGCTATTACTCTTCCTATACTTGCTAATATACTATCTTGAGCATCTACCATTTGTAGTGACCAACTAAATGAACTAGTAAACCATATTACTGCACAAGCAACAAATATTATAGTACCAGCTTTTATAATAAATGCTTTTCCTCTATCCCACATATGGATTAATACACCTTTCATGCTTGGAATATGATATTGTGGTAACTCCATAACAAATGGTGCAGGTTCCCCTTTAAATACTTTAGTCTTATTTAAAATAATTCCACAGATAATAATCATAAAAATTCCTAAGAAATAAATTGCTGGTGCTACCCATGAAGCTCCACCAAAAATAGAACCTGCAAATAATGCTATTATAGGTAATTTCGCTCCACAAGGAATAAAAGTAGTCAACATTATAGTTATCTTTCTATCTTTATCATTTTCTATAGTACGTGTTGCCATTATTCCTGGAACACCACATCCTGAACTTATAAGTACAGGTATGAATGATTTTCCTGATAATCCAAATTTCCTAAAAATTCTATCCATAATAAATGCTATTCTAGCCATATATCCACAATCTTCTAATAAAGATAATAAAAGAAATAACAACATTATTTGAGGTACAAAGCCTAATACTGCCCCTACTCCACCGATTATACCATCATTAATTAATCCTTGTAGCCACGGAGCTATTCCTACATTTTCTAGAAATGTAGCAACATTTTCACCAATTATTTCACCAAATAGAGTATCATTTGTCCAATCTGTTAATATAGCTCCCAATGAACTAACAGCTATATAATATACTCCCCACATAATTAAAGCAAATATAGGTAATGCTAATATACGATTTGTAACTATTTTATCTATTTTATCAGATATAGTATGCTTAGAAGTATTTTTCTTCTTAACTACCTTTGATATTAAATTGCCTATAAACTCATATCTTTCTCCTGTGATTATTCCTTCTGCATCATCATCAAACTCTTTTTCACACTTTGAAATAATACCTTCAATCTTTTCTTCAAGGTCAGTACGTAAATTTATATTTTCTTTTACTTTGCTATCACGTTCAAATATTTTTATAGCTAACCACTGCTTATTGAATTTATCTTCATTAATATTTCTAATTAAACCTTCAATATTACTAAGAGACTCCTTTACCTCTGAAGAAAAACTCATTTTGAAACTATTACTTTTATTAGCTTTTGCTAATTCAATTGCTTTCATAGCAACATCTTTAGTTCCCTTACCTTTTAATGCACTAGTTTCTACTACTGGACATCCAAGAATTTGAGATAACTTTTTAATATCTATTTTATCTCCCCTTTTTTCTATAATATCCATCATATTTAATGCTATTACAGTTGGTATACCTAACTCTAATATTTGTGTTGTTAAATAAAGATTTCTCTCAATATTTGAGGCATCAATAATATTTATAACTGCATCTGGTCTATCTTCTAACATAAAGTTTCTAGTTACAACTTCTTCTAATGTATATGGTGATAAAGAATATATACCTGGTAAATCAACTAATTCAACATCTTTATAACCTTTAATTTTTCCACTTTTTTTCTCAACGGTTACTCCTGGCCAGTTTCCAACATATTGTTTAGCTCCTGTAAGGTTATTAAACATTGTTGTTTTTCCACTATTAGGATTACCCGCTAGACCAATTTTTATTTTCATTATTTTTCCCCCTATTTATTGTTTAATTTACTATCTATTCAACTATTATCTTTTCTGCATCATATTTTCGTAATGTTAATTCATACCCTCTTATATTAATTTCAATTGGATCTCCTAATGGAGCAACTTTTCTAACATAAACTTCACTCCCTTTGGTAATACCCATATCCATTATTCTTCTACGAACAGCACCTTCACCTTCAACCCTTTTTACTTTTACTGTTTGTCCACATTTAATTTCCTTTAATGTCGTCATTTTATTATCTCCTTATACCATTATTCTACTTGCCATACTTTTATCTAAAGCTATTCTAGCCCCTTTAATATTTACAATTAAATTTCCACCTAAATCAGAAATTATAGTAATATCTTGTCCTATAACAAATCCTAAACTATTTAAAAATTTTTTTGTCTCAGATGTTCCTGTTATCTTCTTAATCTTAACTGCTTCTCCTACTTGTGATAATATTAATGACATATCTACACCTCT
>JAFNXG010000140.1 GCA_017383505.1 Clostridium sp. | reverse complement strand
ATTATAGTGGTGCTTGTAAAATTGGAAGAGGAATAGAGTATAAGTATCCTCATAATTATCCTAATCATTATATACAGCAACAATATTTACCTGATAATATAAAGAATAAAACTTATTATGAATATGGTGAAAATAAATTTGAAAAAGCAACAAAAGATTATTGGGTAAAAATAAAAAGTAATGCAAATAAATAAAATAATATATTGATAAGTTAATTTATTATATTAAATATATTTAGATTATAGCAAAAAAGTTTACTTAGGTAATAAAGTGTGTTATTATGTAAATAATTAAATAATAAAAAAGATTTTAGGTTTTATATATATAAATTAAAAGGGAAAGAGGTGTAAATTCCTCTACAGCCCCCGCTACTGTAATGTGGACGAAACTCAAGTAATCACTGTAATTATTGAATTATGGGAAGATGAGAATTAGGATGAAGCTAAGTCAGGAGACCTGCCTAAAGTTTAAAATAGTTTCTTCGGGGTGAAGATAATATCTTATTATATTTAGCTTATCGTACTATAGATATTTGAAACTACCTTTTGGTAGTTTTTTTATTTAATAAATTTTACAGTTCATAATTTTTTTCTATTAATATAGTACAAAATACAAATCTCAATAAATATACCCCAATAAAAGCTATTTAATTATTAGATAAAGGAGTGATGAGAAATTACCAATATTATTATATTTTAAGTCATATTAGGTATTAGCAAAATTTAAAATTTGCTGTCAGCAATAACATAGTTAGGAGATTAAAATGAAAGCAAAAGATATAGTACTAGTGGCATTACTTGCGGCTATTTTAAAGTCAGCTCAAGTTATTTTAAATTTCCTTCCAAATGTAGAAATAGTAAGTGTATTAATACTTATTTTTGCAATAAGATTAGGTGCAAAAAAAACAGTATATATAACAGTTTTATACTCTACTTTAAATATTTTAATGTGGGGGTTAAGTATTTCTACGTTAGGATATTTCTTTGTATGGAGTGGATATGCTATAGTTTGCAGCATATTCAAAAAGTTTTTATGCAAAGATATTAATGTAGCAATATTCCTAGGTTTATTTGGTTTAATTTTTGGAGCAGTATTTGCTACTTTGTATTTACCTATGGGATTTTCAACAGCCGTTTCTTATTGGATAAATGGACTAGGATTTGATCTTATACATTGTGTGTCAAATGTTGTAATTGGTCTTTGGGCATTTAATCCATTATTAACGGGGTTTGATAAGGCTATGAAAATTATATAAAAAATAGTATTTTATTTAATAATTAAAGGAGAACATATATGAATAAAAAATTAATGATAACATTAGTTGCATTATTAATACTTGTATTAGGTACTGTAGGAATTAAGGTTTTAAGAGATAAGGATATTCAAACTGGTAATAAAACTATAACAATTGAATATGTTTCTGATAAGGACAACCTTAATAAGATAGAAGAAATACAAACAGATGAAGAAAAACTTGGACCTGTATTAGAATCTAAAGATGGATTTAAAATAGAAAATGGTATGGTATTAGAAGTTGAAAATATAGACCTATCTGATAGTATGTCTGAATATTGGCATATAACTGTAAATAATGAGGATGCTCAAGTTGGAGTTAATGATTTAATAATAAAAGATGGAGATGTTATTAAATTTGAAAGAATAGCATTTTAAAAAAATGACCTATTTATAGGTCATTTTTTTATTATAATAAATATAGGTATAATTATTATTTTATACTGCTATTTGCCAATATATTCCATTTTGTTGAAACTATTTATTCTATTCTTTAGTATAGTCACTATATAAAGTAACCATATTTATATTATAATATAAAAAACAAAATTTATTATAAATATATTTGAATAAAATTAAAAATAAATTTTTAATTATTGGTAAGAATTAAAAAGTAATTAAGAAAAATAGAAAAAATATAAAAAAATAATTGCATAAAAAGTTTACATAATAAGAAATTTTATATAAAATGAAGAATGGAAAAAAACTTAGTTGACAAAATCAGAGTAACTTAGTATGATATAAATATAAAACCGAGTTAATAAGTCGGAATAAGGGGTGGGAAGATGAAATTATCAACTAAAGGAAGATACGGAGTAAAAGCCATGGTTGAACTTGCAATACATTATGGAGATTCTCCCCTATCAATAAGAACTATTTCTCAAAGGCAAGGTATCTCAGAATATTATCTAGAGCAATTGTTTTCTCCGCTTAGAAAGGCAAAGCTTATAAATAGTATAAGAGGAGCACAGGGAGGATATATACTAGGAAGAGAGCCTAAGGACATTAAAGTATCAGATATAATGTATGTACTTGAAGGTCCAATAGAAATTGCTGATTGTATTGAAGGGACAGCATGTGATAATATAGATTGCTGTGCAACAAGACTTTTATGGACTAAAATAAAAAATAGTATAGATGAGGTTATGGAAGGCATAACATTACAAGATATAGTAGATGACTACAATAATATAAAGTACAGAAATGAGTCTTTAATATTAAAGAGGAGTGAATTATAAATGAAAACAGTATATATGGATTATGCGGCTACAACTTATGTAAAACCTGAAGTTTTAGAAGAAATGATGCCGTACTTTACTCAAAAGTTTGGAAATCCATCATCTTTTTATGGAATATCAAGAGAAACAAAAATGGCTATAGATAAAGCGAGAGGACAAGTTGCTACAGCTTTAAATTGTGACAGCAGTGAAGTGTACTTTACTGGAGGTGGATCAGAAGCTGATAACTGGGCAATTAAAGGAATCGCTTCTGCACATAGAAAAAAAGGTAATCATATAATTACGACTAAGATAGAGCATCACGCAGTACTTCATACTTGTGAGTATTTAGAAAAAAATGGATACGAAGTAACTTACTTAGATGTAAATGAAGAAGGATTTGTTGATTTAGAAGAATTAAAAAATGCAATTACAGATAAAACTATTTTAGTATCAATTATGTTTGCTAATAATGAAATTGGAACTATTCAACCTATAAAAGAAATAGGTCAAATCTGTAGAGAAAGAAAAGTTCTATTCCATACAGATGCAGTTCAAGCAGTAGGAAATATCCCTGTTGATGTTAAAGAAATGAATATAGATCTTTTATCTTTAGCTGGTCATAAAATATATGGACCTAAAGGAATAGGTGTTTTATACATAAGAAAAGGTGTAAGAATAGACAACTTAATTCATGGTGGTGGTCAAGAAAGAGCTAGAAGAGCAGGTACAGAGAATATTGCTGCTGTTGTTGGATTAGGTAAAGCTATAGAGTTAGCAACTGAAGATTTAGAAGGGCATATGGAAAAACTTTCTGCTCTTAGAGATAAACTTATAGATGGAATATTAGAAAGAGTTCCATACTCATATTTAAATGGACCAAGAGGTGATAAGAGATTACCTGGTAATGCAAATGTAAGATTTACTTATATAGAAGGGGAATCAATCTTATTATCATTAGATTTTGAAGGAATTTGTGCTTCAAGTGGTAGTGCTTGTACATCAGGATCATTAGACCCATCACATGTACTTTTAGCAATAGGTTTACCACATGAATTAGCTCATGGATCATTAAGATTAACATTAGGTGATGCATCAACAGAAGAAGATGTTGATTATGTTTTAGAAGTATTACCTGGAATTATTCAAAGAATTAGAAATATGTCACCATTATGGAGTGATTTTGTTAAGAAGGGAGAAAAATAATTATGATATATACAGATAAAGTTATGGACCATTTCAGAAATCCAAGAAATGTAGGAGAAATTGAAGACGCAAACGGTATTGGAGAAGTTGGAAATGCTAAATGCGGAGATATAATGAGAGTTTACTTAAAAGTTGAAGATAACATTATTAAAGATGTTAAATTCCAAACTTTTGGATGTGGATCAGCTATAGCTTCATCATCAATGGCTACAGAAATGATAAAAGGAAAAACTTTAGAAGAAGCTTGGGAATTATCAAACAAAGCAGTTGCAGAAGCTTTAGATGGACTTCCACCAGTAAAAATGCACTGTTCAGTATTAGCTGAAGAAGCTATACACAAAGCAATCAATGACTACAGAAAAAATGCTGGATTAAGCACTGAAGGATGGGAATTCGAAGAAACAGATCATGATGAATTACATGATGCAGTACACGGACACGAATAAAAAACT
>JAFNXG010000139.1 GCA_017383505.1 Clostridium sp. | reverse complement strand
TAAATGAGGGTAGCCCTTATCTGCCCTCGATCATTTATAAGGGAGATGAAAATATGGATAAGGAAATATGGAAAGATATACCAGGATATGAAGGTTTATATCAAATTAGTAATTTAGGTAGGGTTAAAAGTTTGCGTTATAATAGAGCAAACAATATAAGAATATTAAAACAAGATTTGGTAAAAAATCATTATAGATGTACATTATGGAATAATAAAAAAGATAATAATGTTGGGAGGAAAATATTTGTACACAGATTAGTGGCACAAGCGTTTATACCAAATCCAAACAATTATCCAATTATTAATCATATTGATGGAAACCCAAAAAATAACAGGGTGGAAAATCTTGAATGGTGTACATATAAACATAATACATCTCATGCGTTAAAAATCGGATTAATTTCGATGAATAAAATTGTTATGAAAGATAAAAAAACAAAAGAAATAATAAGAGTATTTAATAATATATTAGAATTAAAAGAAGAGATAAAATTGAAAAGATATGAGCATATATATGACTGTTGCCGTAATGAGAGAAAATCGGCATATGGTTATATATGGGAATATGGAAGGTGTTAAAATCAAAATAAAATGCAAAAAATCAAAAAGATTTTTAATGGAGATTAATTATGATGATATAATAAAGGTAATAGAAAAACATGGGATAGCATTAGAAATACCGCTTGAAATTGTAGTGCCTTGTAGGGCTTGCCATGAAAGTGAAGTATACAGGATATATCAAGACCACTATGTATTTGTAGAAAATAGGAAAGTTGACAAATCATAAATAATATGCTATTATTATATCGTGGAAGTGCAGTGAATTGACCTTTTATGGTGCAATTGGAAGCATAGGGGATAACCTTATGCTTTTTTTGGAGGTTTAAATGAAAAAAAAGAAATGGAAATTGTACTTGTACTATAATGGAGTGCTTATTAAAAAATTAAGAATAAGTGAGGACGAGGCACCTGCACAAAACAGTTATGCTATTAGAGTATATTTTAAAAAGCAATTATTTAAAAATGTTATAGCGGGAGTAGTAGTAAGACCAATAAGATTGTTAAAGAATGATGAAAAAAATAAAAAAACTTATTGGGGGACAACATTAGAAACAGGTATAGAAGTATAGGAGGATAGAACATGTTAGGAAAATTAAGACATTTTAACCCTTTACAAACACCTTATATCAAGATTAATGTAAAAATTACTAGCCCAGGTGTAACAAACGGTAAACCTAATATAGAAAATGAAGAAAGATATGTATTAGCACCAAGTGCAAAAAAAATAGGAACATACATTAGAAATCAATTGTTTGGTAGTGATTTATTAACACAAACAGAAGGTTTAGATATAAACTGGTTAATGCCAACGTTAGGTGAAGCATTAGAACTTGCTATATATGAAAAAGAAAGTTTTATATATATACATAAATTTGAAAATAAAGTGTATCTAGAATGTATAAAAAAATGTGATATTCATAATCTAGTACAAAAATATGACAAAGTATATAGTTGTGATATTATACAAGATTTTGAAGGTAAAGAATTTGATTATGCTTTAAAAAGACATATAGAAATGGAAGACGGAAATACTGAAATAATATTTACTGCTTACAAAAAAGAAAAACAACGTGGAGAATGGCAAGAAATGTCTTTACAAGCATTCAATGAAATTAACGATACTGAATATAAAAGAGTATATGAATTACCTTATGAAGTATTGATTAATATAGATACAGGACAAGACTTCTTTAAGGATAGCATTAAGTTCTTAAATGAAGAAATGGAAGTATACAATACTTTATGTGAAGAGGTACAAAAAACAAAAACAAGAATAGCAACTACACAACACTTTCAAAGTGGAGACATCTATAATCAGTGGCAACCAAGTGCAAATATCTATGATGTTAAAACTATTAGTGTTGGTGGTTTACAAGACTTCTTTACATTATTACCAGGTGATAAAGAACACAGTGTATTTGAATATTTACAGGGTAATTTAAGAGTAAACGATTATGTTGATACATTTAAGTTCTGTGATTATCAAATAATTCAAATGGCTAATTTAAGTCCAGCAACGTTTGGATATGAAAAAGATAATTATCAAAATGTTGCTAGTGTTGATTTATCTATGAATTTAACTGAAATGACTATTGAAGCTATTAAAAAGCAAATAGAACCACAAGTTAATCACTTAATAGAAAACATAGTTAAATTACAAGAATTATTAAATATACAAGATAATAAAATACCAAGTGATTTAGTATGGGATTATGGAGACAACGAAAAACTTGATGATAATAAAAAGATAAATACACTTCAAGCTATTCAAAGAGCAATGGCAATTCCATATAGTACACGTGCAAAAATATTAACACCAATACTTAATAAGTTAATTGATGAAAAAACAGATGCTGAAAGTTTAACTAAAGCATATAATCAAGAACGAGAAGATATTAGGCTAACATATGAAGAATTATAGTATTGCAGATAGTGTATTTAATGTTAATTTAAAATATGCACGTATGCAGAACAAAACAGAAGAGTTATTCTTTAAATGTTTATATGAAGGAAAAAGTGAAGAATATTTTGCTAAAGAGTTAGAAAAAATATGGGGTAAAAGTCATAAGTTCTTTAATGAAACAGTTGAAGAATATTCTGCTATGATTCACGAAAGAAACTTAAAAGGAAAAACAATAGTAAGAGAAGAATCTGAAGGAAGTATATTTAGTCTAGTGCCTATTAGTGTTGTATTAGCAGTAGAAAAAAAGTTTAAGAACTACAAAAAAAGAGAATATTCCAGGTCTTTAAAAAGTCCGGCTTATGAAGTTGATAAAGTTGAATATATAAGTAAAAAGATACCTAGATATAATAATCAGATAGTACCTTATTATTATAAAGGAACAAATAATATATGTAGATATGTCGAGTTAAGTACTTATAATTCTATGATATATAACACTAATTTAGTGCGTGAGGGTTGGAATAGAACTTTAAATGATGCACAATTAACAGGAGAAAGATATTTTATGATACCTTATCATCCGTTTAGTTGCGAACATTGTTTACCTTATCAAGAAAAAATTCTTACAAGAAATGAAATAATAAGGATTGCTGGTATAGCTGAGGAGGCTGAAGGTGATATATTACATCCTAATTGTAAATGCGAGATCACAATTTGGAAACCAACAGAGCCTATACCTAAAAGTGATTTAAGTTATGGAGAAAAAGAAGAAATTGCAATTACTAGACAAAAGGTAAATAGTTTAACATTAAAAAAAGAGCGTTTACTTACTGATAAAAAATTGCAAAAATCATACGGTAAAGAAAATGAAGTTGATAAATTAAATCAACAAATAAAAAAAGTCAATTCTAAAATAAAAGAATTGCAAAATACAATGCCAACAAATGCGTTAAAGAAACAAGTAGTGGCAATATACAGATAAAAAAAAGACCAGCATGTTTACTTGAATGTCTATAAACTTTAAGTAGACACCGCACTTCTAAATATGTCGACAAATAGGAGGAGAAAAAATGGATATATCAAAGTATATCACAAACAAGGATATCCAACTATCCAATGATGATATTAACATCGAAAAGTTGGAAAAAGATATTAGAAAGGGATATGTTTCAAGTGATGAAGTTGAAAAGGTAAGAAAAGACACCATAAAAGAAAATACTGCAAATTACATGGAATTAGAAGAGAAATATAACAAACTTGAAAAGTCTTACAATGATATTGAATCAAGAAACACAGAACTAACTAATAATACTAGAGGTTTAAAACTTCAAGTAGAAATGGTGTCTCAAGGGTTTAAGAAAGAAAATCTAGAAGAAATATCTGCGTTAAGAAATTCATTATTTAAAGATGAAGAAGATGACGCAAAAGCTATTTCAATGATTAAGGAAAAATATAAAGCGACCTATTTTCCTGAACCTGATAAGAAGACCGAGATACCAAACGAAACAAGTTTTAATTCGACAGTAAAACCAAAAGAAGAAATAAAAATAACGAGAAAAACAAGTTTAAAAGATTTGATTAGGAGGAAATAATTATGAATTATACACAAGACGGAGTTTATAGTCTAGATTTACAATCAGTTGCAAAACGTATTTATGAATCTTTACTTTATAACTCACAATTTTACAAATTTTTAAATCCAAATTATATTGGAGAATTGAGAACAGCTGGTACTCCAATGATTGAAATTTTAAAATCAGGAGAAGCTACTGTTAATGTAAGAAGCACAAAAGAAATTACAAATGCTCTTACTCCAGGACTATTAGGATATAGTTCACAAAAGGTTGATTTAACAGAATTGCCTATGGATTATTCTATTCGTATTCCTGTATTAGTATCAGGAACTAACTTTATTAATACTCTAGAAGACGCAATGGCTAAAAAAGATCAAGCAGTTGCTAAGAGAGTAGATACTTATGGTTTTGGTACTGTTCTTGCTAATGGTGTAACTGAAGAGGCAGAATGGGACCCAGCAACTCAAGCAGATTATATTGAATTATTAAATAATCTTAAAGCTACATTATTCAATAAGAATGTATATAGTGATTATAGATTAGGACTATCGGCTACTGAGCACGCTAAACTTTGTTCAGCACTTACTTCAATTCTTAAATTTGAGACAGAAGTTGGAGTTAAAGGTGTTGATATGGGTGTAGTTGATGAAGCATACGGAGTTCAAATATTCCCAATTAACGATACAATGTTAGGAGATGTAAAGGGATATTTCTATAATCCATTAGCAGTGGTTGGTGATTCATTCTTTGATTCATTTGTAGAATATAACAACAATTACCCAGGTTTCCCAGGTTACTATGTAATGGAAGGAAATATTATGTTTGGTGCAAAAGTTGTTGAAACAAATGCAATAATTAAATTAGTAGAAGAAATATCTGCATAATTAGGAAGGAGGTCAATTATGACTTTCTTTACAATAGAAGAGTTTAATAACAAATATAATATGACTATTGAAGAAGAATGGAAAATTGAAAAGGCTTGTGAAATGATTTACAGTCAGATAGGTATAAGATATAGAAATCCTAACTGGGACTCTATATCTTGCCCTAAGGCTGTTAAAAACGCAAGTATGGAACAATTACGTTTCATTGAAGAATATGATATTCCTAGTTTAGATAATCGTGGTTCAATAGAAGCAGGAGCGATGAAAAGCGATTTGATAAGTGATATATCAAAAGACGCACTTAGAATATTAGGCAATGCTGGGTTATTATATAGAGGAAATCCAATTAATTACAATATGGGTATAAATTTACCATTCGGTGATTAATATGTTTAATGTTAATGGAATGAAGGCTATTTTGGTACAAAATAACCGCGGTGTAAGCGATTATTATGACGACCAAGATAAACGTCAAGTAAAGATAAAAGTATGCCCATATAACGCTGATATGTCCGTCAAATTTGGTACTGACACAGTAGCAGAAGCAAAAGGATATTTCATAGTTAAAGGTAAAACACCTGTTAAAGAAGGAGACCAATTAATTTTTGGTAATCATACTTTTTCTATAATAGATGTTAGAGATGAGTGGATTTGGAATAAACTTGCAAATATTATAATAGCAATAAAATGAGTGCAGTAGAAATAAAATTTGAATGGGTAAAAGAATTACCTATAAAGCAAATAAATAAGTTTGAAGATAGAGTTGTCTATAATGTAGCAGTATTCACCCGTGAATATACCAAAGGAACAGATGCATATCCATATTTAACAGGTAATTTAGCAAGGTCAGAAATGGCTAAACCAATAAGAGGATATAACAAAACATATTCATTATTAAGTGGTACTGGTTATGATGTTTATGTATGGAATATGAAAGATGTTAATTGGACAAATAAGAGTACTAAACCTCAATGGTATTTTAGACAGTTCCGTCAGTCAAGTGGAAAAATTGTTAAGAATGCTATTTCATCTGCATTAAAGGAGATATAATATGAGTGAGCAAGATATAAAAAATAAGAACCTAGTATTAATTGATTATTTACGTTCTATAATAGATGGTTACAAAATAAAGGCTGAATATAGTACAAATGATAATGATATACAAGTTATTGTTGTACAAGAAACATCAGGACAAAAGATTGTACTATGGGATACTGATCCATTGTATAATTATTATGATGTAAACATTTATGGAGACAATATTCAAAATGCTAAAAATGTGAGTGTAGAAATTGGTAATCTAATAGGAAATAATATTTATTTTGAATGGAACAACCAACAATGGCAAATAATGATTAAACAATTTTCTAACCCAAGAACAATAGCGTATGAAGATATAAGACGTGTCTCTTATACAATGACTTTACAATGTATAGTCAACAGAATATCATAATGAGAGGAGAAAATTCATGGAATGGTATATTAATAATAGAGAATTAATAAAAAACCTAGCAATAAATACAGGAACAACTGATTCACCAACATTCACAAATATTTGTACAACTTCTGAAATTGGTGTTGAAACAGAACTAGAAGAGAAAGATTTTTATGTTTTCTGTGATGCTTTACAAAGAAAAGTAATCACAGGTGCTAGTGTAACATTAACAGGTACATTAAAACTAGATGTAAATAATGTTGGAGATATTTCTTTTCTAGACAAAGTTCATACATTAATTGCTGACGGTGAAGTTGCACAATTCTCAGGGATACTAATTCAATTTGATTTATTATCAGGTGTAAGTAACGGTGTATTAGAATATACTAAATATCAAGCACAAGTATCATTAAATCTTAGTGATTTAGGTGGTGCAGCTGAAGATGAATCAGAATTTAGTTTTGAAATGCAATTAATAGGAAAAGGAACTGAAATTGCATCAAGTTAAAAATCCTTTAAGGTGGGGTGGTAAACCTCACTTTTTTTAGTAGAAAGGAGAAAAATAATGGAAGGCAAAGTATTAATAGAATTTGTCGGTGATACATCCGATATCGATAGTAAAACAAAAGGGTTAACATCATCGTTTGGCAAATTAACAAGTTCAATTGCTTTAGGTAATTTGGCGGCTAAAGGAATTACAAAAAGTTTTGAATTAATATCTCAAAATATGGATAGAGCTATTCAAAGAGTAGATACGATGGATAACTTTCCTAAAGTAATGCAAAATTTTGGTGTAAGTTCAGATGAGGCTGCTGCATCAATAAAAAGAATAGATGAAACTGTTCAAGGACTACCAACTTCTTTGGATCAAGCAGTTGCCGGAGTTCAAGACTTATTTATGGTTACAAAAGATTTAAAAGAATCCGAAAAATTATTTAAAGCAATAAATAATAGTGCTATGGTTTTTGCTAATGGGTCTACAGAAGCAGTAGATAGATTTATTTATGGTTTTAAACAGGCTTTATCAGCAGGTAAAATGTCCGCACAAGACTTTAATCAAATGAATGAAGCAATACCAGGTTTAATGAGTAAAGTAGCAGAAGCTATGGGAATAACATTTAAAGAATTAAAAGACGGTTTATCAGATGGAAGTATATCTATCGACCAATTTAATGAAGCATTAAATATATTAGATACTCAGGGTGTTGGTGTGATGGAATCATTAGAAAAATCTGCACATACAGCAACCGGAGGGATAAAAACATCCATAGCAAATATGAAAACTGCCCTTGCTAGAGGCGTAGCAAATATAATAAAATCAATTAACGGTGCTTTAGAGCCATTCGGAGGTTTAACCGGAGTTATATCAAAATTAGGAAAAGTAGGAGAAAAAGTATTTTCTGGATTAGGACAAATTATTCCGGTAATAATACCACCTTTATTAGAAATTATACAAACAATAGCACCTGCTTTACAAAGTTTATTAACTCAAATAATGCCGGTATTATCAAATATTTTTCAAACAATAATGCCAATAGCAATTCAAATATTAAACACATTAATACCACCATTGCTTCAAATTATACAAATGATATTACCACCATTAACACAGATTATCAATTCATTATTACCTTTATTGAAGCCTATTGCAGATTTATTAAATCCAATAATTAAAATTTTAATGGCAATTATAACACCTTTGATAGAAATAATATCAAGTATTTTACCACCATTTATTGATTTATTAAGTACGATATTACAAGTAATATTACCACCATTAACTGCAGCAATAGATTTTTTTGCAAGTGTATTATCTACTAAAATTCAAGCAGCATTTGGTATAGTACAACCTATCTTTGATTTAATAGGAAATAAATTTAATATGATAAAAAATATAATAAGTAATTTAATTGACTTTATAAAAAATGTATTTACTGGTAATTGGAAAGCCGCATGGCAAAGCGTAGTAAATATATTTAAAAGTATAATGTCAGGAATAGGTAACATATTAAAAGCACCAATAAATGCAATTATAGGTGGAATAAATGGTTTTATTAAAGGGTTAAATAAAATTAAAATACCAAATTGGGTGCCTGTAGTTGGTGGTAAAGGAATAAACATACCATTAATACCAAAACTTGCAACAGGAACAAATTATGTACCAGATGATATGTTAGCAATGATACATGAAGGTGAAGCGGTAGTACCTAAAAAGTTTAATCCGTATGCAAACGGAATAGATAGTACGAGAATATCATCAATGCAAAATACATATAATCCTAATATTCAAGTATATAATAATGTTAATATTGAACAAGATCCATTAGGACAATTAGTTCATAATATTAAAACTTATAGTGGTGGAAGTCCTAATGATTATAATTATGGAGTTGGTGTTTCATGATTAAAATGTATATAGACAACGAAGAAGTAGTTTGTAATAATTTAGTAGAGATAAAAGAAGAAATGCTTTCTACTTCTTCAACTATCTTGAATAATTGTTATCCTAAAAGTTGGGAAGAAAATCACGATTATGTTAATAACTTTTACTATCCAAAAGATTATTCACAATGTTTAATATATCATGATAATGAATTAATATTTTGTGGAGTAGTAAAGAATACAGGTAAAATAAGTTTAAATCCTAGAGAGCCTAAGTTTTGTTCTTTAGAGATATTAGATTATAAAACATTTTTAAGTGAAGGAAAAATATTAGATTTTGTAATTGATAATAAAACAATTTTAGAATCTATACAATTAATAATAGATGAAATAAGCGATTATGGTTTTGTTTTAGGTAATGTTAATATTTATGGCGCTAATGAAACAATAGGCGCATATAATACTCAAAATAAATCTGCGTATGATGTATTTCAATACATAGCTGAAATTAGCAGCTCTAAATGGTTTACTAGAATGATAGACCAAAACACTATAGCAATAGATTTTTATGACCCTGATTTTATGACAAAAGAAACAGAAATAGAATATACTCAAAGTTTTTTTGAAGAACATAACATTCAAGATATATCATTTAGTTATTCAACATCAGATTATAGGAACAAACAGTCTTTAATTTCTAATCAAGTATTTGGTTCTATTGATTATAAAGAAACTTTAATTGCAAGTGGTTATACAAGAGAATTTATTACAAGTACACCTATAGGAAGTATAACATCAATATTAGTGAATGGTGATGAAAAAACATTTTCAACGATGAGTGATAAAGAACTTGGAATTGATACAGATTTTTATTATAAGCCTACTGAGGCAAAATTTATTAGTAATGATAGTATGAGTATATATCCAGCAGGTACTAGAATAGAAATAACATATACACCATTGATTGAAGGAAGGCAAGTTGTTTCTAATATAGAAGAAATAAATCGTATTAATACTAATACAGGTAGAAGTGGTGTAATAGAAAGATATGAAAGTAGAAATGATGTATTATCTACTGATGAGTTATTGCAGATAGCGCAGACTTATATTAAATATAAAGGTTATCCAGAAATAAATTTAACAATAAAGACTTATCAAGATAATTTATATAATATTGGTTCTAGTGTATATTTCAGTGCACCAATTAATGAATTAAAAAAGTGGTACATGGTAAAAAGTAAAACTACTCAAATTTATGCTAGCGGTGATAATACGTATGAAGTATTCTATGTTTATACATTGACTTCAAGCTATAATTCTGAAAAAGCAATAAATTGGTTTGATAATCAAAGAAATAAAGCAAAAGGTAATATCAGTACAGGCGAGTATATAACGAGAAACATAGATATAGAAGCAAGTGCAAATATAATATGGGAAAATTTAATAGTGGAAGAAATTACACCAGTCGGGGATAATATATTAAATGCTCCATTAAATGCACCATTTACACAATAGGAGGTATTATGACACAAGATTATAAAGATAACTTATTAAAATATTTAACTGGCAATTTAGAATTGGAAAATGGACAAAATTATCCTATTATTGACAGTGAAATAGAAACATTAAATAATAATATATATAATAATATAATGAGCAATTTAAACAATCCTTATAATTGTTTGATATTAGGAAAAATATATAATTCTAATTATGATAACTATTTAATATATGGATTTTATGCCGACACTTCAACAAGTCCATATTATGGCTATATATATTTAGT
>JAFNXG010000138.1 GCA_017383505.1 Clostridium sp. | reverse complement strand
GTTTCAGGTATTCTTGGAGATTTTAATAATAATGTGAATAGTTGTTTAGAAATAGATAAATTATTAAGAAAAACTTTAGCAAAAAATAAAGTTAGATATACTAATGTTTACTCATACACTGATAGAAAAGGACGTTTAAAGATAAAAGTAAAAATAGATAGTTTTGATGGTGAAAACTACTGTAGAAAAGAAATTTTACCTGTTGTTAGTGAACTTGTTAGAACTCCTGTTAGTATAGCTGAAGATGGATGCAAAATTAATCCAGAAACTAATGAATGTTCAATTACTATTGAGGAATCATATAAGTATAATGTAGCATCTTATGTAGCTTTTAATGTAAAGGATGGAGAAAGATATTCTGGAGATAGTTATAGTTTTGGTAAAAATACGGTAGGAGAGTACGTAACAATAGTTAGTGATGGTATGGGTTCGGGACCTGAAGCTGGTTTGGAAAGTCAAGCAGCTATAGAGTTGATAGAAAAGTTTATGGAGGGTGGATTTAGTGAATCTACTATGCTAAATGCTGTAAACTCAATAATGGGAATGAAATTCAGTGAAGATGAGAAATTTACAACTTTAGATATGAGTTGTATAGATATGTATACTGGAGAAGTGGAGTTTATTAAGGTTGGAGCATGTATGAGTTTTATTAAGAAAGGAAAAGCAGTTGAAGTTATAGATAGTTCATCTTTACCTTTCGGAATACTAGATAATATAAATATTAAACCAATAAAGAAAAAAGTTAATCATGGAGACATAATAGTTACAATAAGTGATGGAGTAACTGATATAGATAAATCTAATATTGGAGATTATTCTTGGATCGTAGATTATCTAAAAGGTGATCAAAATAACCCTGAATTAATTTCTAGAGATATATTAGAGTTAGCAAAGAAGAAGAGCAATGGAAAAGTTCTAGATGATATGACAGTAGTTGTTTCAAAACTTTATGCTAATTAAATTAAAATGTTTAAAACTATAAAATAAGAGTGCTCTAAATGAGCACTTTTATTGATATTTTTATATACAAATTGGTTAGATTATATTATTAGTACATATATTTACAATAAAAAAGTGTAAGGTTATTATAGAAATTAGATTAAAGTAATAGGAGAATACGAGTGTTAGATAAAGTAATAAATTATATAAAAGAAAATAAAATTATACAACAAGATGATAGGATACTAGTTGCATTATCAGGTGGACCAGATTCAGTTTGTTTACTACATATGTTATATAGAATAAAGGATAAATTTAATCTAAAATTAGGAGCTATACATATAAATCATATGTTAAGAGGAGAAGAAGCTGATAAAGATGAAAATTATATAATTGATTTGTGCGAACAAATGGGAATAAAGCATTATGTTAAAAGAATAAATATAGAATATATTGCTAAAGAAACAAATGTATCTTTAGAGACAGCTGGAAGAAATGAAAGATATAAAGCTTTTGAAGAAATAAAAATAAAAGATAAATATAACAAGATTGCAGTAGCGCATAATGCAAATGATCAAGCAGAAACTATATTGATGAGAATTATGAGAGGAACTGGATTAGAAGGGTTAACTGGTATAAAACCACAAAGAGAAGGTGGGATTATTAGACCTATATTGTGTTTAAATAGACAAGAAATTGAAGATTACTGCGAATATAATGGATTAAATCCAAGAATAGATGCGAGTAATTATGATAGACATTATAGTAGAAATAGGGTCAGATTAGATATACTACCTTATATGAGGGATAATTTCAATAAAGATATAATTGATACATTAAATAGAATGACATTATTATTACAAAAAGATAATGAGTTTATAGAAGAATATTCCAAAAAATGTTACAATATGTATTGTAAAAAACATAATAATAAGTTAGAAATATTAAAAGAGTTATTTGAAAAGGAAATGGAGTCAATTATAACTAGGGTTGTTATAATTGCTTTTAAAGAAATTTCTAAATCTTATCAAAATTTTGAAATGAAACATATTTATGAAATAGTTAATTTAGCATCTAGAGAAACAGGAAAGAAAATAAACTTAACAAATAATATTATTTGTGAAAATTTATATGGAAATATTGTTTTAAGTAAAAATGATAATAAATATTATAATTCTTGTGTTAAAACTGAAATTAAATTAGATAAAGATAACATTATCGAAAATATTGAATTTAATAATTATATTATAAATTTTGAAGTTATAGAAAACAAAAAAAAGGAAAAATTCACTAAAAATAACTTAATAAAATTATTTAATTATGATAAGATAGAGAAAGAGATTTTAATAAGATATAGAAAAGATGGGGATAAGATTATACCGCTAGGAATGAGTGGGAGTAAAAAAGTTAAAGATATTTTTATAAACTCAAAGGTACCTAGAGAAGAAAGGGATAATACCCCTATATTATGTTTTGATGATAAAATTTCATGGATAGTTGGATATAAAACATCTCAATTATTTAAAATAGATTCAGACACTAAAATGATATTAAAGATAACAGTTAATAGGAAGGGGTAGTTTTATGTTACAGGATATAGAAAAGGTATTACTTAATGAAGAGGTTATTAAGGAAAAAATAAAGGAATTATCATTAAGAATTAGTAATGATTATAAAGGAAAAGATTTATTAATTGTTGGAGTATTAAAAGGATCTGTAATATTTGCATCGGAGTTAATAAAAAATATAACTATACCATGTGAAATTGATTTTATGGCAGTATCTAGTTATGGGACTTCATCAGAAACAACAGGAGTTGTAAGAATACTTAAAGACCTAGATCATGAAATTTCAGGTAAAGATATTATTATTGTAGAGGATATTGTTGATAGTGGAGTTACATTAAATTATTTACTAAGATATTTGCTATCTAGAAATGCTAATTCTGTAGAAATAGTATCACTATTAACAAAACCATCTAGAAGAAAGGTAGATGTAGAGTGTAAATACATTGGATTTGAAGTTCCAGATGAGTTTTTAGTAGGATATGGACTTGATTATGCTGAGAAGTATAGAAATTTACCTTTTATAGGGATATTAAAAAGAGAAGTTTATGAAAAATAATTTTAATTAATATAAAAATAAATGTAAAAAGAAAGGGGGGCCTTGAATGAAGAAATATTCAAGTGCTACTGTATGGATAATAGCTACAATATTATTATTTTTTGCTGCATCATTTCTTATGAACGGTGAAGGTAGCTCTGATAGAATAGTATTTAGTGATTTTCAACAAAAGTGGATAAACAATGAGATTGCAAGTGTAAAAGTAGATCCTGATAAAATGTTATTAACAGGAGAAACAAAAGATGATAAAGACTTTACAGTATATGCGCCAGATTCTATGATAGAAATGTTAAATAGGCAATATCCTAAGAATGATATTAAAATAGAATATATTGCGCCATCTAACAATAGTATATGGATTAGCATAATTCCAAGTGTATTATTAATATTACTATTTTTAGTATTTATTTTCTTCTTTACTCAACAATCACAAGGTGGTGGAAGTGGAAAAGGAGTAATGAATTTTGGGAAAAGTAGAGCAAAGATGATGTCTCCGGATGCAAAAAGAGTTACTTTTGATGATGTTGCAGGAGCTGATGAAGAAAAAGCAGAATTAGAAGAAATTGTAGACTTTTTAAAATCGCCATCTAGATACACTGAAATGGGAGCAAGAATACCTAAGGGAGTTTTATTAGTTGGGCCTCCAGGAACAGGAAAAACTTTACTTGCTAAAGCCATAGCAGGAGAAGCTGGGGTTCCTTTCTTTAGTATTTCAGGTTCAGATTTTGTTGAAATGTTTGTTGGTGTTGGTGCCTCTAGAGTAAGAGATTTGTTTGAGCAAGCAAAGAAGAATTCTCCAGCTTTAATATTTATAGATGAAATTGATGCAGTTGGTAGACAAAGAGGAGCAGGTCTTGGTGGAGGCCATGACGAAAGAGAACAAACTTTAAATCAATTGCTAGTTGAAATGGATGGGTTTGGAGCAAATGAAGGAATTATAATGATAGCAGCTACGAATAGGCCAGATATATTAGACCCTGCTTTATTAAGGCCAGGAAGATTTGATAGACAGATAGTTGTTCAAAGACCAGATAGAAAAGGTAGAGAGGCTGTATTAAAAGTTCATACACATAAAAAGCCTTTAGAAGTTGATGTAGATTTAGGAGTATTAGCAAAGAGAACTCCTGGATTCAGTGGAGCAGATTTAGAAAATTTATCAAATGAAGCAGCTCTTCTAGCAGTTAGAAAAAACAAAAAGTCTATAGGTATGGAAGAGTTTGAAGAAGCAATAACTAGAGTTATTGCAGGACCTGAAAAGAAGAGTAGAGCAATTAGTGAACATGATAGAAAACTTACTGCTTATCATGAAGCTGGGCATGCGGTAGTAATGAAGTGTTTAAAACATTCAGATCCAGTTCATGAAATAAGTATTATACCAAGAGGTATGGCTGGTGGATACACTATGCACCTACCTACTGAAGATAGAGCATATACATCAAAAGAAAAACTACAAGATGAAATGGTAGGATTATTAGGTGGTAGAGTTGCTGAAAAACTAATCTTAGGTGATATAAGTACTGGAGCTAAAAACGATATTGATAGAGCTAGTTCAATAGCGAGATCAATGGTTATGGAATATGGAATGAGTGATAAAATTGGAACTATTTCTTATGGTTCTGATAATAACGAAGTATTTTTAGGTAGAGATCTTGGAAGAGGTAGAAATTTCAGCGAAGAAATAGGAGCAGAAATAGATAAAGAAGTTAAGAAGTTTATCTCTGTAGCTTATGAAAGAGCAGAGGATATTTTAAAAACTAATATAAATAAGCTTCATGCAGTAGCAAATGAGTTATTAGATAAAGAAAAAATTGATGGTAAAGAGTTTGAAAAAATCTTTGATGCCAATTAGAAGTAGCCGGAAGGCTACTTTTTTATTTGTAGCTTATGAATTATATAAAATTAGTAAAACATATAATAGATTATTTAATAAAAAATTACTAAATAATCTAAAATAAGAATAAAACCAATGATAAGCGAATATTTTTATAAAAATAATAAAAAATATTCGTATTATATTCAAAAAGGAAATTTATAATGATATAATTAAATATACTTAAAATTTAAATTATAAGGAGTGATATCCTATGAAAAGTGATATTCAAATAGCTCAAGAAGCAAAAATGGAACCTATAGCAAAAATAGCAGAGAAGTTAAATTTAAATGAAGATGATATAGAACTTTATGGCAAGTATAAATGTAAGATTTCGCTAGATGTATTAAATAAAAATAAAGATAAAAAAGATGGTAAACTTGTTTTAGTAACAGCTATAAATCCTACTCCGGCAGGAGAAGGAAAATCTACAGTTACAGTAGGATTAGGTCAAGCTTTATGTAAAATGGGTAAAAAAGCAGTAATTGCTTTAAGAGAGCCATCATTAGGACCGGTATTTGGAGTTAAAGGTGGAGCTGCAGGTGGCGGATATGCACAGGTAGTACCAATGGAAGATATAAATTTACATTTTACTGGAGATATGCATGCTATTACTACAGCTAACAATTTATTATGTGCTGCTATAGATAATCATATTCATCAAGGGAATAACTTAAGAATAGATTCAAGAAGAATTGTATTTAAAAGAGTAATGGATATGAATGATAGAGCTCTAAGAAATATAGTTGTTGG
>JAFNXG010000137.1 GCA_017383505.1 Clostridium sp. | reverse complement strand
TATTATTTTAGTATAGAATTAGATGAAGAAGATTTAAATTATGATAGATTATTAACTCATTTAAAATATTTTGCAAAACGTATTATTAATAATAATCAATATGTTAGCAATGATTCAAGTTTTCTTACAGTGATATCAACAACATATCCAGAAGCATATGGATGTGCAATGAAAATTGGTGAATACATATTAAAGAACAATGATTATAAAGTAAATGATGATGAGATTGTATACTTAACTATGCATATACAAAGAGTTATGTCTGTAGCTAGAGAAAAAATGAAGATACATAAATAAAACGCCTAAGCAATTTAATTCTTGCTTAGGTGTTTTATTTATAATTTTATGACTTAATCCATTCAGAATAAGATGTACTATAATTGTCAGATTTATTTTTTGAAACATAAGTATAAAAGTCTTCTAAAAATTCAAATTGAGTGTTGTTATCATGAAGGTTAACGCCACCTACATTATATTGATATGCTACTATTTGATCTAATGATAAGTTAGTATTATTCATTAAAATTTGATACATTGACATAAATGTAGTTGTTCTACCTTCACCAGCATCACAATGAAAATGAAGATGTAAATCAGATGGTTTTGTTTTAACGAACTCTACAAATTGGTCAACAATTTCAGCTGTAGGAGCACCATTATCCCTTACTGCATATCTTTTATATTCCATACCAGCTTTATTAACTACAGAAGATTCATTACTAACAAAATCTACAGTTATTGTTTTAAAAAGTATTCCTGTTTTTCTATAAATATTTAAATCTGAATTAAGTTTTATTTTAGATAAAAGTGCATCTTCTGTTTTGATTGTTTTTTCAGTAGTAAAACCATTATTTAAATCTTTAGCAGGATCAAAAAAGCTTATAGCATAATCATTAACTAATCCATGAGATTCTTGTCTTAAGTCTACGATACATATATTAGGCTTATTTATAGTATCTTTTAAGTTTTTTGCTTGTTCACAGGTAAATTGGGCACTACCAGAAATATTTAAGTTAGGTATATCTCTAAATCTATCCGGCAATCCAGTCTTTGAATCGCTATCTCTAACAACTAAGGTTTGATTCTTTTTATTAGATAAAGCATCAAAGGGAGAGGCAGATATTAAATTAATGCTTAAAACTAGAAATGAAATACAAATAAATGTTTTCAAAATAAATTTCTTCATAATTAAAACCTCCACATTCTATTTATTAATATTTTCTGTATTAAGTAATAAATTTATTCTAAATTAACCAATATAATATTTATACTATTAAGTGAATATGGTAAAAATATTAATATAAATAATTAAATTAGGAGAAGTGTAATGAGTGGTACTTATCAAGAAAGAAAATATCCTGAAAAATCATGGTCTATATCAAAAATGAAGACATTAGAAAATTGTGAGAGAGACTATTATTATACATACTATGGAAGTCATAACGGATGGATTTATACAAGTACAGATGAGCAAAAAATTGCATGGAGATTAAAAAAATTAACTAATTTATGGATGTGTTTTGGTGAAGTAATCCATAAGGAAATTAGAGGAATAATAAATATATGTAAAAAAGATAAAACAAAATTCATGGATGCCAAAAGATTTAATGAAGTTACTTTAAATAAGCTGAGAAATATAATACGAGAAAGCATACAAAAATTTAATACTAAAGAATGGGATGAATATCCCAAGGGAATGATGCTCCAGGAGTATTATTATGGAAATAAAATATCAAAGCAGATTGGAAATGAGTTAAAAGAAAGATTAAATCAGTGTGTAAATAGTTTTTATGTTTCAAAGACTTTCGAAGATATTTTAAAACCAGAAACAGTAGTTATAGAAAATGATGAAGATATATTTAGTAGTATTATATATGATAGTTTGAAAATATACTCTAAAATAGATTTATTATATAAGGATTATGATGGATATTATGTAATTGTTGATTGGAAAACAGGTAGGCCTTCTGAAAGTGATAAAGAACAACTATTAGTATATGCTTGGTATGTAATTGAACAATATGGAGTACATTATTCTAGAATTAAAGGAAGATTAGAATATTTATTAGATGGACATGCAGAAGAAATTATATTTAAGGATGAGGATATACAATATATTAGAAGTAAAGTGTTAAATGACTCAAAAATTATAAATTATTATTTGGAAGATGCAATTTTAAATAAGGCAAAACCTAAAGCTTACTTTAACAAGACATCAGAGATATATAGATGTGAAAATTGTAAGTTTAGAATGTTATGTAAAGAAGAAGTTGTTTAAAAATATATGAGATGGATATAACTTATAAAAAGGAATTGCTTTTAAATAAAGAGTAAGAGGTGTAATATGAGTTTTATTCAGATTCAAGGTATAATTTTTTTTAGTATTATTATTTTTTCTATAATGTGTGGAAAAAAAGGAACATTGATAGCAAGTATTATTTGGATTGTAGAAACTATTATAATTTATAAGACTAGTAGATCAAATTATTTACAAGTTATATGTGTTTCTTTATCGTTTCAAATAGGAATGATAGTTGCCATAATAAGAGATTTTATTGTTAAAAAGATAAAAAAAACTATTAATAAAGATTTAAATTAACAATAACCAATACAGGAATTATTTACATGTAATATAAAAACTAATACTGGTTAATATAATAGTGTAAACAGAAACAACTTAAATATAAAGTTGATATTTAAGTTTAGTTTACAAATACCGGTAACCAGAGGAGGAATCGAATATGTCAAGATCAAGAATGTTAGTTCCAGAAGCAAAACAAGGATTAAGTGCATTCAAGAACGAAGTTGCAGCAGAAATGGGAGTACCATTTTCAGACTACAATGGTAACCTAACATCAAGACAATGTGGTTCCGTAGGTGGTGAAATGGTTAAAAGAATGGTAGAACAATATGAAAGTGGATTAAAGTAAGAAACCACTAGCGGACACAATTAGAAGGATTAAAGGAACAATACTTCGAGAGGGTGAGTACTGTTATGGGTGAAACTCCACCAACAATTTAATCTATCATTCAAAAAAAGGAAGAGAGATATTAAAGTAGATTTTCTACAATAATATCTCTCTTCTTTTTAATAAATTTTATTATTAAGTTTATTGAAAGTATTACTAACTTTATAAATAAGGGAATTTATGTTAAAATATGAACAAAGGTTCGTAAGGTAGGTAATATTATGAATAAAGTTAGGATTTTACATTGTGCAGATTTACATTTTGATACCCCATTTAAAGAATTAGATAAAGATATTTCTGATATTAGTAAAGAAGAGCTTTTAGAAGTGTTTAAAAATATAATAGATTTGTGTATAAAAGAAAAAGTAGAGGTATTACTTATTGCAGGGGATGTTTTTGATAATTTAACAGTAAATAAGAGTACCTTATTTTTTATATCTGAACAAATAAATAGAATAAAACATATTAAAGTATTTATTTCACCAGGAAATCATGACCCATACAATAATTTATCATTCTATGAAATGATAAATTGGTCGGATAATGTATATATTTTTAAAGGTGATATGGAATCTAAAGAAGTTGAGAATTTAAATTTAGTTGTATGGGGAGCTGGGTTTAAAAATAATTATCAAGATAATACATTAATTAAAGAAAATTTTATAGATAAAAGTAAAATAAATATAATGATAATTCATGGTGAAATTGCTGGGGGAAATAGCATTAATAAATATAATCCTATATATGAGAATGATATATATAATTCAAATATAGATTATTTAGCATTAGGACACAGGCATACTTTTTCAGGGTTTATTAAAAGGGGAAAGACTACATATGCGTATAGTGGATGTCCTCAAGGAAGAGGATTTGATGAAGAGGGGGAAAAGGGAGTAATAATTGGAGATGTATATGTAGGGGGGACTAATTTAAAATTTTATCCTATATGTAAGAGAAGATATATTACAAAAGAGATAAATATAACAGGTAGTAATACTTATGATGATATTATAAATATAATTATTAATAAGTTAGATAAAGATTTAATAGATGAGAATTTCTATAAGATTATATTAACAGGAGAATTAAGAGAAGATTTTTATATAAATGAAAATATAATTAAAGAACGGTTAAAGGACAAGTTTTATTATATAAAAGTAATTAATAATACAAGCATATATATAGATTTAGATGAAGTAAGTAGTGATTATTCTATAAAAGGAAAATTTGTGGCTAAGATACTTGGAAGATTAAAAAATGCAGAAGGTGAAGATAGAGAGGTTTTAAAATTAGCATTAAAGTTAGGAATACAATCTCTTTCAAAAGAAGAGGTGAACTTAAATGATTATTAGAAAAGTTAATATTATTTCATTTGCTGGTATAAAAAATAAAGTAATAATGTTTGATAAAGGTGTAAATCTTATATATGGAGATAATGAAGCAGGGAAAAGTACTATTCAATCATTCATTAAAATATGGTTATATGGAATGTCAAATTATAAGGGCAAAGATTATAATTTAAATGAGAGATTGAAATATTTTCCCGTTGATGGAGGAGGAATTAGTGGAGAATTATATATTAGTGTGAAAGAAAAGGAATATATAATTAAAAGAACTTTTGGAAAATCCAAAAAAGAAGATACATCCATTATTATAGATGCTATTACAGGAGAAGAGGCAAGTTATATTTCTAAAGAAGAGCCAGGAAGATATTTTTTCAATATAAATAGATCAACATTTATAAATACATTATTTATAGGGCAATTAGCTGTTGATATAAAAAAGGATAAGGAAGAAGAACTAGTAGATAAAATATTAAATTCAATTGGCATAGATGAAGGGCAAGTATCAGTAGATACAGCATTATCTAAATTAAAAAAATATAAAAAGGATATTTCTAATATAAGAAAAAGTGGAGAATTAGATTTATTAAATGAAAAAATTAATAACCTTAATAATGAAAAATTTGAAGCTTATAATTTATCAAATCATAACTTAGAAAATGAAGAATTACTAATTAGACTAAATGAAGAAAAGAAAATATTAAATCAAGAGATTAATAATCTAGATATATACAAAAGATTTTTAAAAAAGAGTAATTTAAAAAAAGAATTTCAAAAAATAAATGAATACTTTCAAAAGAAACAAGAATTAAAAAATAAAGAAAATTATATAAATAAGTTATTAACTTATAACGACGAAATTATAAATAGTGATTTTATAAAAGATTTAAGAGAAGAACATTCTTTATATTTAGCTATATTAAATTCAGCTAAGGAAGAGAAAATAGAGATTGATAAAATAGAAGAAAAAATACAAATATTAAAAACTCCTTTAGATAAATATTATTACGTTGAACAACTTCCAGAAGATATATTAACTATATTAGAGAGGTTAAAAATTAGAAGAGAAGTATTAAAAGAAAAGGTTGATATAAATAAATCTATAGAAGATGAAATTATATATTTAAAATTAAAAGAAAAAGAAGCTAGAAATATAGTTGGAAATGCAGTTTTAATTGATGATTTTAGAGAAGAGATAGTTAATGAATTAAATGAGTACGAAAGAAATTTAAAAGAGTTAAAATATATAATTGAAAATAATAAAAATAATATAAATAATAAATTATACAACTTTTTAATTGTATTAACTGTATTATTAATAATATTAGGTAGTGTAATTAATATTGGTCAAATAAAATTACTATTATACATTAGTTCTATAGTAATATTAATTTTTTCAATAGTTAATATATATAATAGTAAAAATAGAAAATATGAAAATATGAAAATTGAAAAAACAAAGAGTTGTATAAAGAAAGTAGAAAAGAATTTAGATTTATATTGTAATAAGCTTGAAGTTAATAATTATGAAGAATTAATAAAGAAGTTAAAAATATATAATGACTATGTAAATTTAAAAGAAAAAATTTTAGGAAAGATTAATGAAAAATTAGTTCAAAAAGAATTATTAAATTTAGATAAAGCTATAAATGAATTTGAAGATATAGACAATGAAATAAATAATTATTTAGAAATATCTAATATTAGTAACCTAGAATTACTTATTACAAAAATTAATGAGTATAAAGAATTATTAAAAGAAATAGATATACTTCAGTTAGAATTAAGAAGTTTAAAAAATAACCTTAATAAAACAAATGCTCAATTGCAAATGAGAGATAATAATATAACAAGAAAATTATCTAGTATAGGGTTCAAAAATATAAATATTTTAGATGTTCAAGAAATTCTAAATGAGTTAGAAGAAAAATTAGATTTAAGAGATGAGATACGTAATAATTTGATATCTGTAGAAGAGACATATTCAGCTTTAGTAAGTAATAAGGATATTGAAGTAATTAAACAGGAGATATCTAATATAATTAATACTGATGTTAAATATTCTTATAAAAATGAAGAAGAAATAGATTTAGCAATAAAATCTAAAAATTTAAGGTTATTAGAGGTTGAAAAACATATAAAGGATATTGAAAATGAGATAAAAAATAGATTTAATGGAAAAAGAACAATAACAGCTATAGAGGAAGAAATAAGAGAAGTTGAAAGTAAAATATTTAAAAGTAAAATTCATATGAAAGCTACTGATATATCTATAGAGTTATTAAGAGAAGCGTATAATGATATAAGAGGAGATTTTGGACCTATACTAAATAATAATGTAACTAAATCATTTAATACATTTACGGATGGTAAATATAGTAGCGTGTTAGTATCAGATAATTATGAAATGAAAGTAAGAAATAATAATGATATAATTCAAGCAGATATTTTGAGTAATGGTGCTAATGATCAATTAAATTTATCTCTTAGATTAGCTTTTATAAAAATGATATTTAAAAATAAAAGTATTCCTATATATTTAGATGATGCTTTTATTCAATATGATGATAAAAGAATAGAAAGAGTAATTAAATATTTAGTTAATGAAGATTTTGGGCAATGCATTATATTTACATGCCAAAAGAGAGAAGAATCGGTATTAGCAAGGTCTAAAGTTAAGTATAAATATATTAAATTGGTAAATTAAAATGTAAATTTTTATGGATTAAATGGTAAAAATAGTCTAAACTTAAAGAGGGATATTTATTTAATGAGGTAAAAAGTAAATGGATAAAGTATTAAATTACTATAAGAATAATACAGTAGAAATTAATGATAAATTAAAAAAAATAGAAAAACAGTTAGAAATCTTTTCGATTATAAGATTTGCAATTGCTATTATAGCCTTATTATCCATGTATTATTTTTATAAACAAAATAATATTGAGAGTTTTGGATTTATTTTTCTAGTAGCATTAATAATATTCTTAGTAGTTGCATTTTTTCATAATGAAAAAATAAATTTTAAAAATAAATTATTGATAATGCTAAATTATTACGAAAATGGAATAAAGAGATTAGATAATAGGTGGAAAGAATTTAGTGATATAGGTGAAGAATTTATTGATAGAAATCATAATTTCTCCAGTGACTTAGATATATTTGGAAAAAACTCTTTGTTTCAATGGATAAATCTAACTAACACTAGCTTTGGTAGAAAAAATTTAGCTAATAAAATGATGTTAAAGACATTACCAACTAGATATGAAATACAAGAAAGTCAAGAGGCTATAAAAGAATTAACAAGTAAGAGAAAATTTTGCGAACAGTTTTATTTTAATGCAAATATAGAAAATAAGAAAAAACAGAATATAGGAGAGTTATTAAAATGGTCAAAAAGTAAAGAAAAAAATAGCTTTACTATAAAGTATATAGCCTATGTTTTTATAGTAATAACAATAATATTAATACTATTAGCTACTATGGGACGTATACCAGTGTCATATATACTACTAGATTTATTTATAAATTATTTAGTTATTAAATTATTAACTAGAAAACTGGATAGTGTAATAGATATATTTATAAATAATAAGAGAGAAGTAATTAAATATGGTGAATTATTAGAATTAATTCAAAATGAAAAATTTGAGTCTAAAAAACTAGTTGAAATTCAAAAAGAATTAATTTCATCAAATATAAATTGTAAAGATGAAATGAAAAAATTAAGAAATATAATCAATTGGTTAGGTGATAGTACATCAAATGCATATTACTTAATAATTAATGTATTTTTAATGAGCGATATATTTATAATGGCTAATTTAGGTGAGTGGAGAATTAAAAATGGATATAAACTAGAAAAATGGTTATGTGCAATGGGGGAAGTAGAGGCGTTAATTAGTTTGTCAACATTAGCTTTTGAACATAATGAATGGGCTTACCCTAGTATATCAGGAGTGAATGAAATTAAAGCTGAACAAGTAGCACATCCTTTATTAGGAGAAAGAGCGAAGAAAAATGATTTTACTCTTAATGGTAATGAAAAAGTAGCATTAATAACAGGATCAAATATGTCAGGGAAGAGTACTTTCCTAAGAACAATAGGGTTTAATATGATTTTAACTTATTTAGGACTACCAACATGTTCAAAGTCATTTAAATGTGGAATAAGCAATATTTATACATGTATGAGAACTCAAGATAACTTAGAGGAGAATATATCTTCATTTTATGCAGAAATATTAAGAATAAAATTAGTCATTGAAGCGGCTAAATCAGGGGAAAAGGTATTTTTCTTATTAGATGAAATATTTAAAGGAACAAACTCTAATGATAGGCATGATGGTGCTAGAATCTTAATAGAGCAACTGGTTAAGCTTCAAGGTGTTGGATTAGTTTCTACACATGATTTAGAATTATGCAATTTAGAACAAGAAAAAAGCTGGCTAGTTAATTATAGTTTTAGAGAGTATTACGAGAATAATAAAATTAATTTTGATTATATTCTTAGATATGGAAGAAGTAATACTCAAAATGCAAAGCATCTTATGAAATTGGCTGGAATTGATATAGAGAGATAAAAAGAGTTACGTATAAATAATCATAAATATTAAATTGATAGCTTTAAAACGTAACTAGATAAACGGGGGTTGGGAATTTTGGCTTTTATAATAATAGATTTAGAATTTAATAATTTAAGTGGAATACATAAGTGTATTCCTAATGTTTACAATGATTATCCAAATTTAAAAAAGTTAGATTTGGTAAATGAAATAATAGAAATAGGAGCAGTAAAATTAGATTCACATATGCAACCGTGTGAAAAATTAAAGGTTTATATAAAGCCATCTGTAATTCCAGTTATAAATCCTAAAATATTAAGTATAACTAATATAAATATACATGACTTGGAAAATGGGACTAGTTTTATTGATGGGCTTAATAAATTAAAGAAAATGGTTAATGAAGGAGATATAATCTGCTCTTGGGCTAAGGATGATATAGCGGAAATAATAAAGAATGCAAATCATCATGGATATACAGATTTAAGTTGGATAAATAAGTATTTAGATATTCAAGAATATGTTACTAAAATATTAGGATATAGAAAGTCATTAAGTTTAAAAAATGCACTTAAGACTTTAAAGATAAAGATGAATGAAAATTTATTACATGATGCATTAAATGATTCCATATATACAGCACACGTATTTAAAAATGTATATAATGCTAGAGCTATAAAAAATTATATAGTAGAGGATATTTATAATATGCCAGCATTAGATGTAAATTCATTAGAAGGAATAGAATTAGATTATGAAAAGATAAATCAGATTTGTCCTAAATGTAAAAAGAAAATAGAAATTGAATATCCATTTAGCATAGTGGGATGGAGATTTATTTCATTAGGGACATGTACAAAATGTAATAGTAGAGTACTAGATGAGCTTATTATAAAAAAAAGCTTATGCGGTAATGAAATTTATAAAGAGGTTGCAACAGTAATAGATGAATATGACTATTTAAGGTATGAGAATAAGTTGCAACACAAGGTTTATTCTTAATTTATATAAAGTAAGAATCTATTAAATTTACTATACGATATAACAATTACATTTTATATATGATAAAATTAAGATGAATATGATTAGAAGGAAAGGAAGAAGATATGAATATTGCATTTCTTTTAACTCCTAAAAATGAGGTTATTTATGAATATATAGATGCTACAATGAGACAAGTAATCGAAAAAATGGAGCATCATGGTTATACGGCAATACCTTTGATAGACAAGCATGGAAGATATGTTGGAACTTTAACAGAAGGGGATTTATTGTGGAAATTAAAAAATACTGCAAACCTTAATTTTAAAAATACAGAAAATGTTAAGGTTAGTGATATATCTATAAGAATAAAGCATAAGAGTGTATCTATTAATGCTGATGTTGAAAGTATAATTAGATTAGCCACTACTCAAAACTTTGTACCAGTTGTAGATGATGAAGGGATATTTATAGGTATAATAAAACGTAGTGATATAATAAATTATTGTTATAATACAATAAAAAATAGTAAAAAAATAATATAAAGATTAATCTAAGCTACTTTAATTTAAGTAGCTTTTTTATTCTTTTACTTGTATAAAATTTACTGGTAGCTTAAAATTATATATGAAAAGTTTTACAAAGGAGTGTGTACTATGTCAGTTGAAGTAAATGAAAATTCAATGGAAAATCTTTTAAAGGATTTTGATGTAAAAAGAATTAGTTCGGGAGATATATTAAAAGGTAAAATTATAGATGTTAATGATAAAGAAGTAACAGTTAATATTAACTATGCTTTTGATGGTGTAATATCAAAAGAAGAATTAGTAGTTGGGGATATTTCTCCATTAGAAGTTGTTAAGCCAGGAGATACAATAGATGTATACGTTATTTCTCCTAATGACGGTGAAGGATATGTAGAGCTTTCAAGATTAAGAGCATTACAAATAACAGAAAAAGAAGATTTAAAAAAGGCATTTAAAAATGGAGAAACTATAAAGGTTTTAGTAAAAGAAGAGGTTAAGGGTGGATTAGTTGCATATTATGGTTCATTAAGAGTATTTATACCTGCTTCTTTAGTATCAAGGGAAAGAATAGAACTTAAAACTTTACTAGGAAAAGAAATTGAAGTTAGATTAATAGAGTTAGACATAAGAAATAAAAAAGTTGTTGCTTCTAGAAGAATACTAGAAGAAGAAGCCTATGAAATTGAGAAAAAGAAAATTTGGGACTCTATAAAAAGCGGAGAGAAAAGAGAGGGTATAGTTAAGAAAGTAATAAAAGCTGGTGCTATCGTAGATATTGGTGGAGTTACTGGTTTAATTCATATAAATGATTTAGCATGGGAAAGAGTTAAAAGAGTTGAAGATATAGTAAATGTAGGAGATAAAGTTACTGTATTTGTAGGAGAAGTAGATGCATCAAATGAAAGAGTATCTTTAATATTAAAGGATGTTGATAAAGAACCTTGGAGGGTTCATGCTGACTCTATAAAATCAGGAGATATAATTGAAGGTAAAGTAGTTAAATTTATGGGATTTGGGGCATTTGTAGAATTATTCCCTGGTGTTGAAGGATTAGTTCATATAAATGAGATTACTGATGAAAATATAGCAAAGCCTTCAGATGTTCTTGAAATAGGACAAAAAGTAAAAGTAAAAGTTTTAGATATTAATAAAGAAAACAAGAGAATATCATTAAGTATTAAAGATGCTGTTGAAAGATCAACTGAATATATGCAATATAATGATAATGAAGAAGGAGTAACTCTTGGAGAGTTATTTAAAGGGCTTTTTTAAATAAAAGTTAATATGTAATTATATAAAAACCAGATGGCAAATAAAGGGTTTTTAATAATACTATAGTTTATTTTATAGGCTAAAGTATCCTTTAATTTGCCATTTTAAATTTAATATTAAAAAATTACGTTAGTATTTTGAATAAGATTTAAAGCTTTAAATAAAATAAGAATTATAAAGTGGTAAGTTGAATGGTAATATAGAAATCATAAAGTAATTGATATATAATTATTTTAACATAATTAAACAATAAGGAGACTTGAAAATGAAAATTTTGCAAAATCTAGAACCTAAAAAAGTTTTTGAGTATTTTGAAGCTATTTCAAATATTCCAAGAGGATCAGGAAATGAAAAAGAAATAAGCGATTATTTATTAAACTTTGGTAAAAGTTTAGGGCTTGAATCAATTCAAGATGAAGCTTTAAATGTTATTATAAAAAAACCAGGAACTAAAGGATATGAAAATGCGCCTACAGTTATACTTCAAGGACATATGGATATGGTTTGTGAAAAAAATAATGGTGTAGAGCATGATTTTGAAAAGGATCCATTAAAATTAAGAATAATAGATGATTATATATATGCAACAGATACAACATTAGGAGCTGATAATGGAATAGCAGTTGCTTATTCAATGGCAATATTAGCGTCTAACGATATTCCACATCCTCCACTAGAAGTATTAATAACTACAGATGAAGAAACAGGAATGTCTGGAGCTATGGCAATTAAGAAAGAGCATATTGATGGTAAGATATTAATAAATCTAGATAATGAAGAGGAAGGTTATCTTTTAGTTAGTTGTGCAGGTGGAATAAGAAGCAATGCATCAATAAATATAGAAAAACAAGATATTAAAGATAAGAAATTAATAAAAATAAACATATCAGGACTTAAAGGTGGTCATTCTGGTATGGATATAATAAAAGAAAGAGGAAATTCTAATAAGATTTTAGGAAGAGTTCTTAAGGGAATATCAAGAGAAATAGATTTTAATCTTGTAACTTTAAATGGAGGGTCAAAGAACAATGCTATTCCAAGAGAAGCACAAGCAATTATAGCTATTAATTCTAGCGATGAAAATATAACTATAGATATAATAAAAAATTGGGATTCTATAATAAGAAATGAATTAAGAACTCAAGATCCAGGATTAAAAATAGAGTCATCAGTAGAAATCAATAATATTAATAAGGAATTTACTAAAGAGTCTACAAATAAGGTTATAGATTTATTATATTTATATCCAAATGGAATAAACTCAAAGAGTATGGACATAGATGGATTAGTAGAAAGTTCAACTAATTTAGGAGTATTGACAACAACAGATAATTCAGTAGAGTTTGATTCTGCGATAAGAAGCTCAGTCCCATCATTAAAAGAAGAGATAGTTTTAAGAAGTAAGACTATTGTTGAACTTTTAGGTGGAGAATTTACAACTACATCAGATTATCCAGCTTGGGAATATAATCCGAATTCAAAAGTGAGAGAAATATGTCAAAAGGTTCATGAAGAAATGTATGGTCATGAGGCTAAAATAGTTGCAATTCACGCTGGAGTTGAGTGTGGATTATTCAATGAAAAATTAGGGGACTTAGATATGATAAGTTTTGGTCCAAATCTTTATGATGTTCATACACCAGATGAACATATGAGTATTTCATCAGTAAGAAATTGCTATGAATATTTAAAAGGAATTCTTAAAGAGATTAAATAATATAAAAAAGCAAAGGCTTAATTAGTCTTTGCTTTTTTATATTATTTATATTAGTTTTAATTTTACTAATTTAAATTAGGCTAATAAAAAATTGATTATTATGTATATAAATAATCTTTAATGAATATATTGTAATGTAAAAGTAATACATAATATTTAAGTAGTAAGGGGGATGAGAAAGTGAGGTATACAAGATATAACTATAAGAAAAAGAAAAATAATAATGCATTCAAGGCAATTTTATCTTTTGTTGGAATGAGTGCATTTGTCGTAATAGTAGGTGTGTTATTAGCAAATATAATAATTCATTTTTTACCACCATTAAATAATGAAACTAATCCTAAAGAGCAAGTAAGTAGTAATGAAATCTTGAAAAGTGAAGATAACTATATTTCTGAGAATGATGAGAGTGTTAATGTAAATGCTGAGATAACAAATAATGAGCAAGATAATGCAACTAATAAAACAGGAATTAATACAGATTTTATAGTTATACAATGTGGATATTATGCACAAGAAAGTAATGCGAAAAAAACATTTGATAAAATAGATGATGAATATGGAGCTTTTATATATAATGAATCAGATAAATTTAAAGTTTTAGCTGGAATATATACATTAGAAGAGGGGCAAGAGGTTATCAATAGAATAACTACGAAGGGGGTTGAATGTGCCAAGGTTTCTTTTAAATTTAATAGTGAAGATTTAGTTCAAAATCAAATTTCAGGTATATATAATGGTTATTTAGAAATACTGAGTACAGTATTTAAAGATGATGTAAAATTAATAGATACAACTGATTTTAAGAGATGGGTAAGTGAATTAGAGGAAATAAATGAAGGAAATAATGTTGAAGTATTGTTAGATTTAAAAAAACATATTAAAGAATTAAGCGTTGAAGTTAAAAAAGAAGATGTCTCAAATGAGATGCAGTATTTATATAAAGTTTTATTAAACTTTAACAAGTAGAAAAATACTTCGGATTTAACGACAAATACAAAAGATTATATTGTAAATTATATAATATTCTACAAAAAATTCATATATAAAAAGAGGAAAATGCTTGTTTGAATATCTATTAAGTGATAAACTATATTAGAAATAAAGATAGGTTTCAAGATTTACCTCTTTTTATTTTGTTTTAAATTAAATTTTCAGTCATATGTAAGACTATCGTTAAATTGGGAATAATACTTAATAAGTGACTATAGGATGTGATAAAGTGAAATTTATATTAGCATCTGCTTCAGAGCGTAGAAAAGAACTATTAGCTAGAATAATAAATGATTTTGAGGTTAAAATTAGTGATTTTGATGAAGAATCTATAAAAAATGATAGCAATATAGAAGAGTATGTTAAAAGATTGTCAGAGGGGAAAGCTAAAGCTGTAGCAGTAAATTGTAGTGATGATTCTATAATAATAGGAGCAGACACTATAGTTGTTATAGATGATAAAATTTTAGGAAAACCAAAGGATAGAAATGATGCTTTTAATATGCTTAAATTACTAAGCAATAATGTTCATAGAGTATATTCAGGAGTTACAGTAATTAATAACAATACAAAGGCTGTAAAAAGTGAATGTCTGTATACAGAAGTTCATTTTTCAGAGATTTCAGATGATGAAATATGGAAGTACATAGATACTGGAGAATGCTTAGATAAAGCAGGATCATATGGAATACAAGGTTTTGGTGGAGTATTTGTTAAGAAAATAAATGGATGTTACTATAATGTAGTAGGATTACCATTAAATTTGCTTAACAAGATGATAAAAGAAATTTTATAATTTGGGGGATGGATATTATTACTTAAAAGGAGTCTTTATGGCAGAAAATATAAGAGTAAATGATATACCATTAAATGAAAGACCAATTGAAAAATTACTTCAATTTGGTGTAGAAAGTTTAAGCAATGAAGAATTGCTAGCTATATTATTAAGAACAGGTACAAAAGGAGAAAACGTCATAGCTTTAAGCAAAAGAGTATTAATTGAGCTAAATGGGCTAGATGGATTATTAGATACAACCTTTGAAGATGCAAGTAAAATTAAAGGAATCAAAAAGGTAAAAGCTTGTCAGATAATTTCAATGATTGAGCTGTTTAACAGATTTAAAACTTTAAAATCTCAAAGAGAAAATATTAAGATTTTATCACCTAAAGATGTTTCGACATTATTAATTAATGAAATGAGTAATTTAAAACAAGAAGTATTTAAGTTAATATTTTTAAATACTAAAAATATAGTAATAGGAAGTAAGGATGTATTTAAAGGAACATTAAATTCATCAATAGTTCATCCTAGAGAAGTATTTAAAGAAGCAATTCAGAGAGGGAGTGCAAGTATAATAGCTTGTCACAATCATCCATCAGGAGATCCAAACCCAAGTAAAGAGGATATAAATATGACTCTTAGATTAAAGGAGTGTGGGAAAATTATGGGGATTGAATTGCTAGATCATATAATAATTGGTGCTAATAAATATGTTAGTTTAAAGGAAAAAGGAATTATATAACAGAAAGGGGAATTCATATGGGATTTTTCAGTAGTAATAAAGATATGGGAATTGATTTAGGAACAGCAAATACACTTGTTTTCGTAAAAG
>JAFNXG010000136.1 GCA_017383505.1 Clostridium sp. | reverse complement strand
TATATTTCCTTCTCCTAAAGCATTCTTAAACTCTTTATCTGTTAAGGCAAACTTCTTTCCTTCTCTTTTTTTATAAAGTTTAAGCTCCTTATTAATTCTTCTTCCATCTTTTAATATGAAATGCCAACAATCTAATTTTTTGCCCCGTCTAGCTCTAAATCCTATTCCAATGGTTAAGTATGTATTTGAAGATGGTTTTACAAATTCCATGTAAAGATATGCTATCTTGTCATTCTCTTCCTCATTTAATAGTAAATAATTTTCTATCTTTCTAGCACTTGAGCCAAAGGGATCTAATCTACTTGGTCTTTTATCTCCATCTAACAATAGTGGAATAAAACTTTGAGTAGTTACTGATTTACCACTACCATTAGTTCCTCTAAAAATAATTTTCCCATTTGATAGCTCAAATTCTTCTTCATCGTAATACCAAAAATCAAATAATCCAAATTTATTTGCAATCCATCTATCACTCATCTTTACCCTCTCCTTTATAATCCGCTGGATATTCACCTAAAACTTTCCCAATAATAGGCATAAGTATAGTGAACTCTTCTTCTTCTCTTATCATAGAAAATTCTTTCATAAAACTTCTTATCATGTTTATAAAAACCTCTTCACTTGCATCTCTCAATGCCTTTGTAAATCCATGACCCTGATTTTTTCTTACTTCAATAATAAATTCATCAAATTCCGAATTTTTAATAATAACAGTATCATTATCTTCTTTTTTAAAATTACCTGATTTAATCTTACTTCTTACTTCATTATTAATAAATAAAACTGCTGAACTTTCACCTTTTTTATTCGGAAAAATATCTTTAACTTCATTTGAATTTTCTAAAACTGCTAATGCCCCATTTTTATGAACATGAATATCCCAACCTAAATTTTCTTCAAAAGTACTTCTAATAAAACTTCTCTTACTTTTAATATAATCATAATCTCCATTATCATTTTCATCATTATATACAACAGGTGATAAAAGTAACCTTCTAAAAACTCTATTTTTTCTAACGGTTCCCAAATCCTTGCTTATTCCTGAAAACTCATCACTTAATAAATCTTCATAGCTTTCACTATCTTCTATATCTTTACTAAATCTTCTTACTATATATCTTGATAATCCTGTACTTTCGTATAAAACATCTCCAGTTTCACTTTTTGAAAATTCTTCTTCACTACCATCATTCTTTTTAATTATTCCAATATCTATAGCAAATTTCATAACCTTTATTAAACTTTTTCTATTTTTAAATATAGTCCATTCAATCTTTTCATCTGGATAATTATGTTCTATATATTCTGTAATACTAGATAAAATAAATTGTTCTTCCTTATTCTTATCCTCTAAAAATGTAATTAATAAAATAAAAAATATGTATTCCTTAATTTCAGTAAATTCTTTTATCCCCATCCATTCTTCTGGAATTCCTGGAATCTTTTCAAGTTTTATAAAATCATCTTTTATAATTATGTCATAAGCAAGATTATCATAAATAAAACTTTTATATTTATCTATATTATCTTTAATGTCATAATATAGCTCTTTATCCCTCTCTTTTAATATCAAATAGTTTTCTAATAAATCAACAAAATTCATTCTTTAAACCTCTTCTTTAAAAATAATCTCATAAGCAGGCATAATAAAGTCTCCATCTTCGCACCTTAAAGTTATTTTTTCTGTTTCATTCTTATTTACTACCTTATAGTATCTTCCATATTCATTCCTTACCCAAACTTGATCTTTTTTATTTAAGCTATAAGATAGCCAAGTTAAAAATATTCTTCTTTCTTCTTTAGTAATGTTATTCAAATTCCTAAATGATAATCTATTATTTACAATCTTACTTTCAATAATTTCTTTTTCTCTTTGTCTCTTTTCTAATATTTCTTTAGCCATTCTCTTTTTATCTTCTGTTTTTTCCTTAACTGAATTTCTATTAGCTGTTTTTGCTCTATATCTATTACTTGGTTGTACTACTATAGTTGTAGCTTTTTCTTCATATATTCCACTATTAATATTTTCTGTTTCTCTTTCAATATCACAACCTATATGCTTTGATGACATTACTCCAAAAACTACTGATGATAATTTATGTGCTTCATTAATATCTACACATTTATTAAACATGTCAATTAACGCTTTATATTCTCCCTTCCTGCTTCCCCCTGAAGTTTGCATTTCTACTATTTGTAAAGCATATCTTGTTATTTTTCTAATAATTTCACTAGTACTTTCTAAAAGATTATCAGCCATAGAAATATTTCCAAAAGATCCAATAAACCATTCTCTCATGCTTAGGTATCTTCCATAATGTAATTCATAACTTTCTTTTTCATCATAATTAATATCTAAGGTTATATTTTCTTTTTCATACTTTATAATATTCTGAACAATCCACCTAATTTTAGCTTCTTCATCATTAATATGATTTAATAAATACTTTATATTAGGTACATTTATTTGTAACCCCTTGATAAACTCTCTTAAGTATTTTATAAAACTTTCTTTAAATATTAAAAATTCATTAGTTTTTAGTAACTCCTCTGTTTTTGGAGAATAAAATTTGCTAATATAATCTTGATAATTTTCATTTAAATGCTTAAAATCTCTATTTAACATTTCCCACCATGAATATATTTTGCTACTGTCAAACTCTTCGAGAACTTTTATTTGCTCTAATGTTTCTTTAAATCTTTCAATTAATGAAATTTCTAATGATCCTCTAGCTGTTTCTTTAGTACTTTCAATTTTTATTAAGGTTCTTTCTAACTCAATTGTTGTTGAAGATAATTGATATCTAAATTTTCTATTCTTAAATTCCTCTAAAGTTTTAGTTTTTGCTGTATCTTGTATGGTAATAAAATTACCCCAATACTCTAGAGAATCTAAATCTTGCTTTAAGTTATCTAATGTATATTCCTCAAATCCATTAACTTTTTTAATATCATCAAAAATTTCTTCTTTGTACAGTGAATACTTCATTTTTTCATATTTTTTATATGCAATTCTTATTATTACTCTATATCTAAATGTATTTTCCATACATAGATATGATGCCTCAGTAATCTTCTTAGTTGTTTTTGAAGTAATATTTAACATATTTATCACCTACCATTTTTACTTTTATTAATATATTTTATTATTTTACCATAGTATATTTTATTAATTATTCCAAATATTTTT
>JAFNXG010000135.1 GCA_017383505.1 Clostridium sp. | reverse complement strand
TGTATTCGTAAAGGTAGGAATTATTATCTCCATTAATGGAACTATCATAAAATAAGCTACCAATACTATACAAGGAATTAATAGTAGATACTGACCTTTTCTTTTCATAATCTTCCTCCACAATAAATTATTGTTCGTATTTTTAAAATTTTCCTTTTGTAATATACGATAATATTACTTTTTATTACGAATATTGTCAATATTTTTATGCGTTTTTTTCGTGTTTTTTATATTTTTATACAAATCTAACGAACATTTATTTTATAAATGCATTTTTATTTCTTAATTATTTATTTACTTCACCCTATTAAACAAAGTTCACATAGCTATTTTTCACTATTCTATTTAATGCAAATTAAATTTTATTATAAATATTTTTTACTAAATACTATCCTTAGATTTATTAACTATCTTCGTCTTCATGTGATATTTTTTAATACTAAATAAAAGTCATAACTTAATAAATAATACTCACAATATTATTTATGTTGAGTATATTATATTATAAGACTATTTAAGCAATACAAATTAACTTATCATATTGTATATGGAGGAATTAATAATGGGAAAATGTTGTAAGAATTATAATAATAACTGTTATGGATACAGTAATTATAATAATTGCTATAGATATAATAATTGTTGTGGGTATAATAACTATTCAAACTATAACAATTGTGGATTTGGTAACTGTGGATTTGGTAACTCTTGGCTGCTAATTCCTTTCTTGTTCTTTTGTTTTTAATCACACTAAGCTAATATTATAATTAACATTAATTTAATTATATAAAATATATCTTGGTACTTTAATATCATAAAAAAGTTAGGTTACCATCTCAACCTAACTTTTTTTATTTAAAATATTTTTTAAGCTTAACTGTCTATAAAATAAAAAAGATTAAGAAAAATACTTTCTTAATCTTAAAAGGATCTTATTAACCTAATATTTCTTTTACCATTGGATTAATCTTAGATCTATCAAATTTTCCATTAACCATTGGCATAATTTCCTTCATTATTTTTCCCATATCTTTAGCTGTATAATTACCATTGTTTATAATTTCTTTTAACATAACAGCCACTTCTTCTTCACTTAATTGTTTTGGTAAATATGGAGTTAAAACCTCTAAAGCAAAATTTCCTTCAGCTATTTTTTCTTCATTATTAGCCTGAAGAGCATATTCTAAGGCTTCTTTCGTTTGTTTTATACTTTTTTCTATTATTTTTATAACATTTTCCTCTGGAATATCCTCTCTGTTATTAACTTCATAAGCCTTAATTTCAGAATTTACTAATCTTAATACACTTACTCTTGCCTTATCTCTTGCTTTCATTGCAGCTATTTCGTCTTTTTTTAATGTTTCTTTTAACATATCTTTTCTCACTTTCTTTAATTATATTTTAATAAATTTATTATTTTTATTTTAATTTTTTCTTTTATTTATTTTTCTTTTTACATACTTCAAATAATTATATGTTCTATAAAGAGTAGGATTTTTTCTTTCTTCTTCTTTTTTATGAACAAACTTCATCAGCTCCATAATAGGTTCTAACTTATTAATAGTATCATTATAACCTTCTATTATTCTTACTCTTTTTGCATTAGTATCTAAATTCAAAACTCCTGTTATGGTGTTTTCCACTAAGTTTGATGGAGCTATTGTTATAATTTTAGAATTTGGGTAAAGTGATTTATCTATTTGAGAATCTTTTGATAATAATACCACAATTATAATATCACATTTTTCTCCATATACAGGCTGAATAGGAACATTATCCACCATTCCTCCATCAATATACTTTTCCCCTAATACTTCAGTACTATCATATATTAGAGGTAATGATGCAGATGCTAATACTATTTTTTTAGCTGTTTCTTCATCATAATCATTTATTCTAAAATACTTTGTATTAAAATTAGGTAATTTTGTACATGTTGCGTAGCATATTTTATTTTTTTTCTTAATTTTATTAAAATCTAGGTACTTTTCTACCATTTCAACAGCACCATCATTACCAATAGCACCATGCTGTAGTTTATCCGTTAAAAACCTTTTAGCTAATTGTAGACTTTTCCCACCTATGTATAAACCTATTCCCCTCTTTAACAATTCTGATTTACTAATAGGAACTAACTTTTCCATAGTAACTTCTTCCCACAACATTTCTGCTTTTTCTATTTCATCCATAGCAAATAGTACAGCATTAAACGCTCCTATAGATGTACCTGAAAAAACTGATATATACTTAGTAATATTTAGTTTTTTCAGCGCCTTCCAAACTCCTAATTCGTAAGCACCTTTCCCTCCCCCTCCAGCTAACACCAATCCTATTTTCATAAATTCACTCCATTTATGATATATTTTTATACAATAGATTATACCATAAAATACCATAGTGTAGTATATTTAAAGTTTGTTGTTTTTTTGTTATATATTTTTTATTTGTATAACTTACATTAATCTACTATTTTTATATAATAACCATTATTATGTATGATATACTATTTATATTATTTTATTTAGGAGCTGATTAATTTGAATAACAAATTTTTTAATATAATTATTTCTCCAGCAAAAAAGATGTATATAAATAATGATGATATTTTAAGTGAATCAATGCCTCGTTTTATGGAGAAGACTGAAACTATATATAATACTTTAAAAAATTATAGCTATGATGATTTAAAAAAACTATTGTCATGTAATGATGAAATTGCAGAACTTAATTATTCTAGATATGAAAACATGAATTTATATAGTAATTTATCACCAGCTATTCTTTCTTATGAAGGTATACAATATAAATATATGTCTCCAAACTCTTTTAACAATTCTGAATTTGATTATATATCAAAAAGACTAAAAATCTTATCTGGGTTTTATGGTATACTAAGCCCATTTGATGGAATTGTACCATATAGGTTAGAAATGCAGGCAAAACTTGCAATAGAAAAGCATAAAAACTTATATTCTTTCTGGGGAGATTCTTTATATAAAGAACTTACAAAAGATACTAAGATAATATTAAACCTTGCTTCAAAAGAATATAGTAAAATTATAGAGAAGTATTTATCTGATGATGATATATTTGTAAGCTGTATTTTTGGAAGCATATCTGGATCAAAAATTAAGGTTAAAGCAACTGAAGCTAAAATGGCTAGAGGCCTTATGGTTCGTTTCTTAGCAGAAAATAATATTAATGATATTGAAAAGGTTAAGGAATTTAATGAGCTTGGTTTTAATTTTTCAAAGGAACATTCAAAACCTAATGAATTTGTATTTTTAAAATAGTTATTTTATAAGAAATACTTGTATTTGTACAAGTATTTTTTGTTATTTGTGATAATTTACATAAAAATATATTTTACAAAATATAAAATATATTTTTATTTTATATTTATCAAAATTTTATCTTTATACCACTGAACTTTACATATTATAACATTTTTAGACTTAAATCGCATATTATTTTGTATTTTTTTCTCGTATTTACTTGAACGATTTTATACTTTTTAAGTTTACTTTATTTGGTATAAATGTTATTATATATAACTGTAAGCCGGCAAACTACTTGTTATTTATATAAATATTAAATATTTTATAAATATCTTATAAATATTAAATATTTATTAATTTTATAAAATTATGTGAATATAAATAGAATATATATATTAAAATGGGGGAGAGTTTTAAATGAGATATTATATTTTAAGAACAAACTTAAAAACAGAGGAGAATTCTAATAAATTACTTAAAGGATACAATTTTAAGATAAATAATTTAAATGCAGAAAGATTAATTAGTGATGCTAAAGATGAAGATATATTTTATTTACTTTACAATATTGCTGAAAAGAAATTTATAGAGCAAGGTTTAATAAAAACTATCGAGTCAAATAACCCTTCATACAAATATGAAGCTTTATTTGAAAATAGAGTTTCTTTAGATATTCGATATTTACCTTATTCTACTCCTAACTGTGGAATAATTCCAACTTCTAAAAACAAAATAGAAGAACTTCTTAATATTGCAGTATAGTTTTTATTAAATTTTATAATATTTTTTAAAATAATTAGTTAAATTATATTAATATGTTTACTTAAATATTAATATTAAAAATTCAAGATATGACTATTGTAAACTCAAAACTAACTCAATAACTTTTTCAATTATAATGTAAAAATACTTTATTACTAAAAGTAATCGTTATACATAAAGTTATATCAATTTCATCATACTAATTATTATAATACTTAATATTTAAATAAGCTTTTTTCAGTATTTTAGATAAAAAGCTAATACATATTGTATTAGCTTTTTATAATACATTATTATTTTAATTTCCAAATATCATTGTTATATTGTTCAATTGTTCTATCTGATGAGAAGAATCCAGCTTTACTTATATTCACTAAAACTTTTTTATTCCAAGTTTCTCTGTCTAAATAGTCTTCAAATACTTGGTCTTTAGTTTTGATATAATCTTCAATATCAAGTAATGTCATGAACCAGTCTTTAACTATTAACTCGTTGTGTAATCTATTTAAGTTAACTTCATCTCCAACCTTTAACATTTCATCACTTACTATGAAGTCCACTAATGCTTTAATAGATTCTTTTTCATAATATTTTCTTGAAACATAATCAGCTTTCTTATAGTGTTCAATAACTTGTTCACTTGATTCACCGAATATATAGATGTTCTCATCTCCAACTAATTCATGTATTTCAACATTTGCTCCATCTTCTGTACCTAAAGTTAAAGCACCATTTAACATGAACTTCATGTTACCTGTTCCTGAAGCTTCCTTAGATGCTAAAGAAATTTGTTCTGAAACATCACAAGCTGGTATTAATTTTGAAGCCATAGTAACATTATAGTTTTCAACCATAACAACTCTTAAGTGTTTGTTTACTTCTGGATCATTATTGATTATTTCTTGTAAACAAAGAATTGTATGAATTATATCCTGTGCAATTATATAAGCTGGTGCTGCTTTTGCTCCAAATATCATTGTTATTGGAGTTGTAGGAACATTTCCTGCTTTTATATCTAAGTATTTATGAATGATATATAAAACATTCATTTGTTGTCTCTTATATTCGTGAAGTCTCTTTATTTGTATATCAAATATTGAATTTTCGTCTATTTCAATATTTTGTTTTTCTTTTAAGTATTTCTTTAATGCTACCTTATTATTTTTCTTTATTTCTCCAAGCTTAGCTAGTACTTCTTTACTATCTATATATTTAAGTAAATCTTCTAACTTAGTTGCATCTGTCTTAAAATCTTCTCCAATAAGACTTGTAATGTAGTTAGTTAACTCATTATTACAGTGGATTAACCATCTTCTGAAAGTTATACCATTTGTCTTATTATTGAACTTTTCTGGATATATATCATAGAAAGGTTTTAACTCTTCTTTTTCTAATATTTCAGTATGAAGAGCCGCAACACCGTTTACACTAAATCCATAGTGGATATCCATATGAGCCATGTGTACTCTATCGTCTTTATCTATTATGTGTACTCTTTCATCATTATATTTAGCTTTAACTAAGTTATCTAACTCTCTAATTATTGGCATTAATTGTGGTACAACTTTTTCTAAGTAAGCTATAGGCCATTTTTCTAATGCTTCTGCTAAGATTGTATGGTTAGTGTATGCGCAAGTCTTGGTAACGATACCGATTGCTTCTTCCATTTCTATACCCTTTTCACCTAATAATCTTATTAACTCAGGTATTACCATTGAAGGGTGTGTATCATTAATTTGAACAACTACATGTTCATGTAACTTATGTAAGTCATATCCGTTTTCTTCTGCTTCTAAAAGAATTAATTGTGCTGCATTACTTACCATGAAATATTGTTGATATATTCTTAATAAGTGTCCTGCTTCATCACTATCATCTGGATATAAGAATAATGTTAAGTTTTCTTTAATAGCTTCTTTATCGAAGTTTATTCCTTCTTTAACTATTGTTTCATCTATTGTATCTATATCGAATAATCTTAATTTATTTGAACCTTGATTATATCCTGTAACATCTATATCATATAAAGTTGAAGTTACTTTAAATCCACCAAATAATACATCAAATTTTATGTTAGATTTATTTAACCAGCTTTCAGGAGTTATCCAATCATTCTTTTCTGTTGTTTGCTTATTGTTCTTAAATACTTGTTTAAATAATCCATAGTGGTAGTTTAATCCAACACCATCACCATTTAATCCTAAAGTTGCTATTGAATCTAAGAAACAAGCAGCTAATCTTCCAAGACCACCATTTCCTAATGAAGGTTCTAATTCAATCTCTTCAATTTCAGCTAATTCTTTACCATTAGCAGCTAGAACTTCTTTAACTTCATCGTATAATCCTAAGTTTATTAAATTATTTGATAATAATTTACCGATTAAGAACTCTGCAGAGATATAGTATAATTTCTTATTCCCTTTGTTTGTTCCTTTATTCTTTATGCATCCTTTTGTCATTTCTAATAGTGCTAAATAAACTTCTTCATTACTAGCATTTTCTATTGTCTTTTGAAATCTCTTTTCTAAAATTTCAACTAAATTATTTTTTACCATAATAAATTATCCCACCTTAAATTCATTATTTATAATTTTCTTTAAAATTTTATTTTTTTATTAAATCATTTACAATTCTATAATATCAATTTTAAAAATTTGTCCTTGTACATTTTTTTGATTTTTTGTATATTTTTTATGCTACTTTTAAAGAAATTATTATTTTTTTATTTTTAAAACGTTTTCTGTAAACTTTTTCACATTTTTCAGGAAATAAATACCTTTATTAAATATTTTTACTATTATTTATAATTTAGTTATTTTTTGTAATACTTCTGTTTTAAGATAATGTTGATAATATATTGAATTTAAAAGACCAGTGATTTCTACTCACTGGTCTTTTAAATTAAATATATTCTTAAATTTCATTAAAATAATTTATAACTGTTTCTTTATCACTAAAGTGATGCTTTGTAGTTCCGATTATTTGATAATCTTCATGTCCTTTTCCAGCTATAACAACTATATCATCTTTTCTTGCAATTCTACATGCATATTCTATTGCATCTTTTCTATCCTCAATTACAGTATGACTATCAGTAATTCCAGCTACAATATCATCAATTATAACTTTTGGATCCTCAGTTCTTGGATTGTCTGAAGTAACAATTGCTATATCACTATATTTCGCTGCAATATTCCCCATTATAGGTCTCTTAGTTCTATCTCTATCTCCACCGCAACCAAATACAGTTATTATTTTACCTTTAGTAACTTCTTTCATAGTTTTTAAAATATTTTCAAGTGCATCTGGAGTATGTGCATAATCAACTACAACTGTACATTCCATCTTATCATGATAAACTCTTTCACATCTTCCATCTACAGCTTTCATAGTTTCAAATGCTCCTATAACATCATTTACAGAAACATATCCACCAACTACTAGCATTCCTATAACACCTAATGCATTATAAATGTTATAAAGTCCTGCTATATGAAGTTTAACTCTTCCTTTAAATTCATCACCTATATATAAATCAAATTCTGATCCATTAGATTCTAATTTTAAATTTTTTGCTCTTACGTAGCCATTTTCTACTCCATATGAAGTTACAACATTATCATCTATATTAGTTTCATATAGTGTATCTAACATTTTCTTTCCATATTCATCATCACAGTTTATAACAGTAGATTTTGCTTCTTTTATAAACTTAAACTTTGCATTATAATAATTTTCAAAAGTCTTATGATAATCCATATGATCTTGAGTTAAATTAGTAAACATTCCTCTACTAAAGTTTAACCCTTCTACTCTTCCCATTGCAGCCGCATGAGATGATACTTCCATTAAACAATATTGACACCCTGCTTCTCTCATATCTTTAATAAGTCTAAATAAATCAATCGCCTCTGGAGTAGTCATAGCAGTTTCTATTCTTTTTTGTCCAATATAGTTTGCTATCGTTCCTATAAGTCCAACTTTATTTCCTACATACTCTAAAATATGCTTCATCATATATGTTGAAGTTGTTTTCCCATTAGTACCAGTTACCCCTAAGAAAGTTAAATCCTTATCTTGAATATTAAAGAAAGCTTTTGCAATTATAGCCATACACTCTCTTGTATCTTCAACCTTTAAATATGCAACTCCCTCTTTAATATCAGTTATATCTTTACTATGAATAATTACTTTTGCACCTTTTTCTATAGCGCTATTTATTAAATCATGGCCATCAACTTTTGCTCCTATAACAGCAATAAAAAGACTTCCATCAACAACTTCTCTTGTATCTCTAGTAATATCTTTAACATCTATGTTTTCATAATCCACTTTATTTGTAGCAATATAAGCTAAATTTGAATTACTTAATAATTTACTTAATAACATTTAAAATCTCCTTATCTTAAATATATTTCATTTTTACAGTAAGTTTTATTATTCCCTAATATTGTACATCATTTAAATTTATTTATCTATATATTAATAATCTCCAAACTAATTCATTATAAACTTAATAACACTTTTAAGTACTTTCTCTATAATAATTTATTCATTTACTAAGGTTACGTTCCATAGAAATATAGCGCTATTAAATACCATTAATATGTTAAAGGAAAATAATTTATATAAAAAATAATGAATAAAAAATTATCTTTATCTAAAAACACTTAAATTTTTCATTCATTATAATTTATATTTTATTTAAACTTTTACTTAGCTTGAATTATATTTTTAGCCTTTATAATAAATTCTGCTTCACTTCTTGCCTCAATAAATTCACCATTAACCATAGCAACTATAGTTTCATCCATTCTGCCTCCACATTCACCAATACATCCACATACTATTTTTTCATCTTTAAACTCTCTTTTAATTACGTCAAGATCTATTCCTGAACATCCTGGACACATTACTATCATATTTTTTTCTCCTTTGCTTTTAGGTACTATATACCTAGATTATAGACTAAACTCCTTTATTATAAAATAAATTATATAAAAAGAATACCCAAGCTGGATATTCTTTCACTAAAACAGTATATTACTTTTCTAAAATCCATTCTAAAAACCCTGGAAATCTTCTCTTCCATGAATCCTCTGAATGATTTGCACCTTCTTCAATTACAACCTTCAAATCCTTTTTATCTTGTCCTAGAGTTAAAAGTAAGTTTTCTAAATCCATAGTATCATCAACATATATTTTATCAAATCCATTAACAGTGCTATCAGATGTTTCTTCAGTTCCTGAATCTAAATAAACTTTGATATTATTTTTATAATTTTCTTTTATAAAATTCATTAACTCTTCTTTACAGAACCATGTTGCAGTAGAAAATGCCCCTATACCAGAAAATACTTCTGGATATCTATACCCAGCATATAAAGAAATAACACCACCCATTGAAGATCCTGCTATAAATGTATTTTCTCTTGTTTTTAATGTTCTATATTTATTATCAATATATGGCTTTAATGAATTCACTAAAAAATCTATATACGCTATTCCTTCTCCACCTGCTTTTTCTATTTTCATATTAGGAATAAATTCTTTTAATTTTTTATTCTCCCAAGGTGAATATTCATCAAGCCTTCCAGAAATTCCATCACTATTGCAGTCAATACCCACAACTATAACTCCATCATTCCCCTGTTTTTCACTTCTATTCATGGCACCTTGAATGTCCCATATTCCTCCATAAGCAGAGGTTTCCTTGTAAAAAAGATTATGTCCATCATGCATATACATAACTTTATAATGCTTGTCT
>JAFNXG010000013.1 GCA_017383505.1 Clostridium sp. | reverse complement strand
TAATAATTAAAACTAAGATACTTTACCTAAGTTCATAGCTAATTATCAATTATCCATTATTATTTAATATATTATAGTAGTTTTATTTCTAACAAATCATATCTATTCTTATCATACTTATATGAAATAATTAAATAGTCTCCATTGCCCTTGCAATATATCCTTTACTTGCTGATAGTTTTTCTTTAGCCTCAGTTATATTTAATCCTGATAATATCATAAATATTGCAAGTTTAACATCAAAATTAGTTTCACTTAGAACTTCTTCAGCTTGTGATTTTTCAACTCCTGTTGCTTCACAAACTATCCTTTTCGCTCTCTCTACTAATTTTTCATTTGTTGCTCTAACATCAACCATTAAGTTCCCATAAACTTTACCAAGCTTTATCATAGTTCCTGTTGATAGCATATTTAAAACAAGCTTTTGAGCTGTTCCAGATTTAAGTCTTGTAGAACCTGTAACTACCTCTGCTCCAACTACTGGCGCTATTGAAATTTTAGCTACTTTTGAAACTTCAGAATCACCATTACAAGTAACAGAAACTGTTAAAGCTCCAATTTTATTGGCATATTCAAGTCCCCCTATAACATAAGGTGTTCTCCCTGACGCTGCTAGCCCTACAACAGTATCATTTTCAGTTAAATTCTTTACCTTTAAATCTTCTATTGCTAATTCTTTAGAATCTTCGGCTCCTTCTTTAGCTCTAAATATTGCTTCTGTTCCTCCAGCTATAATACCTTGAACTAACTCTTCTGATACTCCATAAGTTGGTGGACATTCAGATGCATCTAATATTCCAAGTCTTCCAGAAGTTCCTGCTCCTATATAAATAAGTCTTCCACCTCTATTAATTCTTTCAACTATTCCGTCTATCGCTTCTGCTATTTGTGGAAGTTCATTCTCTACTGCTATTGCAACTTTTTTATCTTCATTATTTATTATTTTCACCATTTCTAGAGTAGATACCTTATCTATATTTAATGTATTTTGATTTCTGCTTTCTGTTGTCAATCTATCTAATTTAACCATTTTACCTCTCCCCTGTTTACGTTTTCAATACATATAAATATTATCATTTTTGAAATAATGTTTCAATATGTTTTTTTATTTTTTTAATTTTATTTCATATTTAATACTTGTTATTATTTCATAATAAAATAAGGCTATATATAATACATAGCCTTATTTTAAGTTCTATTCTGTTTTAATTATTATTTCATCATCTTTCCCATCAATCACTACATGAGATCCGTAATTAATTTCTCCTGAAATAATTAATCTTGCAAGTTTATTTTCTAAAGTATTTTGAATATATCTCTTTAATGGTCTTGCTCCATAAACTGGATCATATCCTTCAACTGCTAGTATATGTTTAGCTTCTCTTGTAATATCTAGCGTAATATTTCTATCCTTTAGTCTATTAGAAACTTCATTTACAAATATATCAATAATCTTAGTAATTCCACTTTCAGATAATGGTTTAAACATTATAATATCATCTACTCTATTTAAGAATTCAGGTTTAAACCTCATCTTCATTTCATTCATTACTTCTTCTCTAATATTTGGTTCTATTCTACTTTCATCTTTATTTTCTAAAAGATAACTACTTCCAATGTTAGAAGTCATAATTATAATTGTATTTTTAAAATCAACAGTCTTTCCCTTATTATCTGTAAGTCTGCCATCGTCTAATATCTGCAAGAACATATTAAATACATCTTCATGAGCTTTTTCAATTTCATCAAATAGTATTACACTATATGGTTTCCTTCTAACTGCTTCAGTTAATTGCCCACCTTCTTCATACCCTACATATCCTGGAGGCGCTCCAACTAATCTAGATACAGCATGTTTCTCCATATATTCAGACATATCTATTCTTATAATATTTTCTTCAGAATCGAAAAGATTTCTTGCTAATGTCTTCGCAAGCTCTGTTTTACCTACTCCTGTTGGCCCTAAAAATATAAATGAACCTATTGGTCTATTGATATCTTTAAGTCCAGCTCTTGCTCTAAGAATTGCTGATGTAACAGATGTAATAGCTTCTTCTTGGCCTATTACTCTTTTTTGCATTTCTTCTTCAAGTCTTAATAGCTTTTCTCTTTCACCTTCAAGTAAATTAGATACAGGTATACCAGTCCATCTTGATAATACTTGTGAAACCTCTTCCTCTGTAACCTCTTCTTTTAACAAAGCACCTTCATAGTTTTCTCTTACTTCCATTTCCATCTGCTCTATAGCTGACTCAAGGCTAGGAATCTCTCCATATTGAATTTCAGCTGCCTTATTATAATCATATTGTCTTTGAGCAGCCTCTAAATTCCCCCTGGCTTCATCAAGCTTAGATTTTAATTCTTTTAATTTTAAGATAGCTCCCTTTTCTCTTTCAAACTTTGCTGTCATTTCATCATTTTTAGCTTTTAATTCTGCATACTCTTTTTCTAAAGCCTCTAACTTCTTTTTAGAGCCTTCATCTTTTTCTCTTGTTAAAGCTTCTTTTTCAATTTCAAGTTGCATAACTCTTCTTCTAATTGCATCAAGTTCAGCTGGAAGAGAATCTATTTCTGTTCTTATCATAGCTCCAGCTTCATCTATTAAATCTATAGCCTTATCTGGAAGATATCTGTCTTGTATATATCTATTAGAAAGTTTTGCAGCTGCAACTATTGCAGAATCATGAATTCTAACTCCATGATGTATTTCAAATCTTTCTTTTAATCCTCTTAATATTGATATAGCATCCTCTACTGATGGTTCATCAACAATGACTGGTTGGAATCTTCTCTCTAAAGCTTTATCCTTCTCAATATATTGTCTATACTCATCAAATGTAGTAGCACCAATACAATGTAATTCTCCTCTTGCTAAAAGTGGTTTTATTAGATTTCCTGCATCCATTGCTCCATCTGTTTTACCAGCTCCTACAATAGTATGGATTTCATCTATAAATAATATAATTTTACCTTCACTATTTTGTACTTCTTTTAGAACAGCCTTTAATCTCTCTTCAAATTCACCTCTATATTTAGCTCCTGCTATAAGTGATCCCATATCTAATGAAAAGATTATCTTATCCTTTAATCCTTCTGGAACATCTCCTCTTACTATTCTTTCTGCTAACCCTTCAACAATAGCAGTTTTACCTACCCCTGGTTCACCAATTAATACTGGATTATTCTTGGTTCTTCTTGAAAGTATTCTTACTGCTCTTCTTATTTCTTCATCTCTTCCTATTACAGGATCTAACTTATGTTTTTTTGCAAGCTCTACTAAATTAGTTCCATACTTTGCTAAAGCATCATAAGTTCCTTCCGGATCTTGAGTATCTACTCTTTGGTTTCCTCTAACTTCTGTTAATACCTTCATAAAGTTATTTTTATTTATATTATACTTATTTAAAATTTGCTTTGCCGGTCCATTTTTATCAATATCTATAATAGCTAAAATTAAATGTTCAACGCTAATATATGAATCACCAAATTGCTTTGCTATATCATCTGATTTAACTAAGACCTCATCAACTTGTCTAGTTATATAAACTCCTCCATTAGCTCCATCCCCACTAATCTTAGGCATGCTGTCTAATGCATTTTTTATATCAACTCTCATCATCTTTACATTAATACCCATCTTTGTAAGGATATTAGGAATTAATCCATCTTCAGCTTCTACTAGAGCAGCAAATAAATGAATTATATCTATTTGTTGTTGATTATATTTTACAGCTGTTAAATTAGCATCATTTAATGCTTGTTGTACTCTTAAAGTCATTCTATCAACATTCATTTATATTCACCTCTTAATAGTATTTTTAACTTTAATCTTATTTTAATACAAAAGTCAAAGAAAGTCAAAGTTAATTTTCTTTTATTTTTTACTATATATTGCATTTATAGTATTTAAGTTTTTATTATTTTGCTTTAACCTCTGTTATTGTTATAATATTTATAAGATAAACTTATATAAGTTAGAGGTGAAATTTTGAGAAGAGAATATATAAATTATCCGTTTGACTTACCCATAAAAATATCATTTTTAAATATAAAAAATAGTCCAACTCATTGGCATAATTCAATTGAAATTATATATGTTTTAAAGGGTTCTTTAAATATAACAATAGATACAGACTCTTTTACCCTAAATGAACGTGAAGTTGAAATAATAAATTCAGATGAATCTCATAGCATTAGTGCTATAGCTGATAATAAAGTATTAATTTTTAATATAGATCCATTCTTTTTTGAAAAATATTATAAAGATATAAATAATGTCTTTTTTTATACTAATTCTAATGATGATGAGGATCAAAATGGTTCTGAATATGACGAGTTAAAAACTATTTTATCTCAAATACTTTGTGAGTATGTTCAAAAAGTTGAAGATTATGATGAGGAAATAGAAAAGCATCTTATAACTTTATTGTATCACCTAGTTAACAATTTCCACTACTTAACTCATGAAAAAGAGGAATTAAAAGAAAAGACAGATCAACTAGATAGATATCATAGAATTTCCAAATATATCTATAACAATTATAATAACAATATAACCTTAAAAGAGATTGCTAAAAAGGAATTCCTCAGCCCTCATTATTTATCTCATGAAATAAAATATGCTACAGGATATAGCTTTACTGATTTAATAAACTTAACTAGAGTTGAGGAATCTATAAAACTTCTACTTGATAGTGATATGAGTATTTCTGAAATATCTGATGAAATAGGATTCTCTCATGTACGCTATTTTAATAAAAACTTTAAACTGTATTATAACTGTACCCCTCTTCAATATAGAAAAAAATATGCCACAACAGAAAAAGAGTATGAGCTATCTAAGCAATTTATAGAGCTTTCTCTTAGTGATGCACTGAACTCTCTTTCTTATAACTTAGAAAATTATAATAGATTTAACTTTGAAAATAAGTTATGGAATATTCATGTTGATGTTGAAAAAACAATACAACCTCTAGAGCATTACTTCAAGGAACATATTAATTTAGGAGAAGCTTTTGATTTATTAATTGAAGATAACAAAGATATATTAGAAGAAATTCAAGAGGAAATACATTTTGAATATGGACGTCTTGAAAAAATGTTCCACAGTGATATGGGAGTGTTTTTAGACTCTAATTTTTATAATTGGAATAAAGCAAAGGGCGTGCTAGAGTTTTTATCTGACATATCTTTAAAACCACTTATATTATTAGATAATCTTGAATACTCCTTAGAAAAATATATAAACATTCTAAGCAGTTTTTTAGACTATTTTAACGAGTTAGATATAGTTGAAACCTCAGAATTTAAATTTCAATTTGATTCTAGATTATCTGAAGATATTAAGACTAATTTGCGTAGCTATATAACAGGAGTTTATGAATTAGAAGTTTATTCTACTGATTATATCTCTACTTCAGACTTAAATAATATTTATGATACAACTTATATGCTTCCTTATATAATTCATACTACTATTTTTAAGGGTATATCCATTAATTTTCTAAAAGCATTTGATGTTCTTGAAAAAGAAGTTAATATCACAAATGAAGTATTTATAGGTGGCTCTGGGATAGTCAATGATATGGGAATACGTAAACCTTCATACTATGCATATTATCTTTTAAGTATGTTAGGAAATGAAATTATCTCACTTGATGATGGATGTATTGTTACTAAATCTGACAAGTGCTATACAATTCTTCTTTATTCTCATAATAATGATATTAATTCTTTAGCTGATTATCAGGATATTTACCAAGAAAGTGGAATAAAAAAGTCTTTTGAAAGAAAGTATTCTCTTAATATACTAAATATTAAAAATTCAACTAGAATAATTACTTATGAAGTTAATGAATATACAGGTTCTTCTTATAATTATTGGCTATCTATGGGCTCTCCTGATAGACTTAGTAAAGAGGAAAAGGAGATTCTTTATAAAGCTTCTTATCCTAAAATAGACTTCAAATACTCTAAAAAAAGTTCTGTTTTAAATATAATAACAGAGCTAAAGGGGTACGGTGCTAAATTAATTGTGTTAAAAAACTTAAAATAGAGTACCAAAAACACCTTTTTTAGGTGTTTTTATGCTCTTCGTGTTTATTCATATTAATATATTTTACACTTATTGTACAAAAACTAAAGCATCTTTATGAATACATTAAATTTAGTTTTACAATATACTATTAATATAAATAATTTAAGAGAGGATGCTTTTATGAGAGGATTATTTTTTAATACATCTTTATTAAGTCATACTAAATCAAAGTGGTCATTTTGGATTTGGCTTTCTAATCATTTACATTAATATGGTGAAACCTTATTAACAATATTAATAAAATAAATTTAATTTATGAATATAAAAAGATAGAAAGTTGTTAACTATCTACCTTATACTAAAATAAATTCTAAGTATATTTTAACCTTCTATCTTCTTTATATCTATAATTTTTTTT
>JAFNXG010000134.1 GCA_017383505.1 Clostridium sp. | reverse complement strand
TTCCTTCAAAAGTTGAAATTAAAAAACTAAAAGTATATCCTAATGTAAACCCTTTAATAAGATCAATTACTAAAATTACTGGTGTGCCAAATATAGTAAATGACATTGCTATAATTATTGTTATAAGTACTAAATTCTTCTTAAGTACATTTAATAATAAAACTTCATTATTTATTGGTTCATTTACTATGCTTTGTGTAAATGTAGAAAAGTAGCTTGTAAGCTCTGTAGAATCATTTGAATTCATATATTTAAATATATATGTACCTAACGCTATTCCTACACAGAAAAATATAAAAACCATTAAGTAAAATAATTTATTTTCTTTTTTATTTAAGTTTAATTTACTTATAATATTCACTAAATACACCTCCATATTGTTATATCATAATAATATGATAGAATTTTTCAGTATATTCATAAGTGAATATATGTAAATTATATTTTTATATAAATTTTTTTATTTTTTCAATCTTTTCTTTAATTTCTTTTAAATCTAAATTATAATCCTTTTCTAATATACCTGTAACTTTTTCAATATCTGAAATTTCACTTAACTTTTTCTCTTTATTACTTTGCCCTCTTCCTAATCTATCACTTATAAACATTAAAATCATATCGTTTAAGTCCACGTTTTTTACTAATTCTGATGTTTTTGCAAAAGGAAGGTTTTTAATTATATAAAGATGATGCATATGATATTTTACTAAATTTAATATTCTATCTTTTTCATCATCAGTATAACTATAATAACATAATATTTTTTCTGCTATTTTTTCTCCTTCTGTATCATGATTGTAAGATATTAGTTTTCCCTGCTTATTTCTTTTAGTTGTTGTTCCCTTTCCTAAATCATGAAGCAAAGCCCCTAACATAAAAGTTCCTTTATCATGTGCATAATCTTTTACTTTTGCTGCTGTATCAACAACTTGTTTTAAGTGATTCCACACATTCCCTTCAGGATGATATTTCTTATTTTGTTCTATTTTTTCTAGATTCACTAAAGCTTCTAAGGGTGTATTTATTAAGGATTTTTTTATTTCTTCCAAATAAATTGATGGTGTCTCATTTGTAAGCATATTTTCTTCTATTTCTCTTAATTTATTTTTCTCCATCATTTTTCTCCTTTACTTTTCTTTATATTTAGTTTACCTATATTTTATTATTTTAAAATAGTATATTATCTCACTTTATATAATCATTACTACAGTATATCATTTAATATTTAAAAAAATTTAGTATCTGTTTTAAAATAATGTGGAAATAAGTATAACATAAAGGGATGCCCAATAGACATCCCTTTAAAATCGCACTATAATAAAATTCTGCAAAATTTAATTTTTTTGATTTGATAATAATTTAGTTATTATTTGTCCATTCACCTTTAATTCCCATTATTTTTAGATTAATAACTTCTTTTAAATCATAATTTCTACTCCATCTACAAAATATAGAATTCTTATTAAATAAAATCTTAGTTATCAAAGAATTAGGTACTGGAATCCACCCCTCTGTGGCTCTCAAATTAAATTCAACTATATTATCTTTTCTGTTTACACTAAATTCACCATTTATGTGTCCAGATATGCTTTTAGGTTGTATATTAAATCTTCCTGACATAGTTTCAGTAATATTTAGTGCTGGTGTAAATTTAATTATAGTTTCATTTTCTTTAGATATAACTAGTATCTCTTTTAAAGCATTTTCTTTTTCAAATCTATAAGCTACATTATCCTTGTGAAAAACAAGGTTATTATCTAAATTCACTTCCTCTAATTTTGAATAATCTGTATTGATAAATTCAATTAACTCACATTTTTCACTATACCTTGTAAAATATCTCCTTTGAAAATTCATTGGTATAGGAAAGGTATCTATTTCTATATCTATATTATCTATTTTACACTTTACAATTGTATCTTTTTTTCTAATAAAATCAAAATCATATAAAAAGAAAAGTGGCATAAAATCAGGATTCTTAGAACCAAATCCAACAGGTGCTAATAGATTCATTGGTTTAGTGTTATTATTAATTTCCTCTTTTATAAAAAAGCTAATTTCACGATTTTCAATATCATTAAAAGTAAATGATAAAGTTAACTTTCCATCTTCAGTTTGAAACATTGTATTTTCCAATGTAGTTTGTATATGCTTATTTAATCCATTTTCAGCAACATTGAATTTTTCATCCTTATCATATACAAGAGAATAACTATCATATACATCTAGATAATTATCATTTCTATAGGCAATTATTCTATAGCCAGTACCAGAAACTTCACTATCAAAATATTGTAACTCTAAACACTTATAGAGTTTATCAGGATTATTTTCAAAAGGTATTAAAGCTAGTTTTTTCATTGGACAATATTTAACTTTAATAGGTAAAAAACTTTTCATTTACTTAACTCCTTTGCTTTATAAATATCATATACTAAGATTATTCTACTTATAATTTTCAGCAGCCATTATAACAACATATACTTTTTGCCTCTATTTTTATACTCTATTAATTTAGTGCCTCACATACAAATCCCTATTTATACATCAGTTTAATAAACAACTAACTTTCATAATAATACGATTATTCATCAATTATTATATTAATTATACACTAAAAATAGTAAAATAAAAATAAATTTTACCTTTTATACATATATTAGTCTTCTAATTTTAAAATCCTTTATTAAAGACATAAGATTCATAATATTTTTTTTATTTTTGGGTAACTTAAAGATAATATTTAGTTGAGGTGGCTATATTATGGAAGAGTTATTTAATAAGTACTTACCTATACTGGTTCATTTATTTGAAATTATGGGAATCTTTATATTAACTTTAGGAGTTTTTACAGCATTTTATAATTATATTTTAAAGAGATTTTTTAAAAAGAATATTGATATTAAATATGAATTTGCAGATGTTATGATTACAACTTTAGATTTTAAGTTAGCTGCAGAAATACTAAAAACTGTAACTATAAAAAGTATGGATGAACTTATACTATTAGCTTCAGTATTTATAATAAGAGTAATTATGACTTTTGTATTAGAAAAGGAAATGAAAATAGAATCTTTTAAAAAAGATACCAAGTAATTTTATAATTAATTATAGAGGAAAAATTTAAACACTTCCATTTACTGATTCTTATATCAATAAACAAAAGTGTTTACATAACATTACTATATAATATTTTTGGTTATATTCTAGCTATTTTAAGCATTTATTGATTATAATAAAATATAATTACTTTCTCAACTTTACTTCTATCACTAGTTTTAAGACACTTTATTCTTAAGTCTTAATTTATCAGCAATAATTGCTATAAATTCAGAGTTAGTTGGCTTACCTTTATCATTACATACTGTATAGCCAAATAATTTGTTTATAGCTTCAATTTGTCCTCTTCCCCAAGCAACTTCTATAGCATGTCTGATTGCTCTTTCAACTCTTGAAGCTGTTGTGTTGTATTTCTTAGCTATTGAAGGATATAATTCCTTAGTTACAGCAGATAATAGCTCCATATCATTAACAACCATTGTTATAGCCTCTCTTAAATACATATACCCTTTAATATGTGCTGGAACACCTATTTCGTGAATTATGTTTGTAATTTCAGTTTCTAGATCCATAGGACCTCTATTAGTAGTGCTTATTATTTCACTTGTTGTCATTGCAACTTGCTTTTTAACAGGCTCATTATCTATTGCTACTGAATCATTAAACATATCTCTTATACGCTTAGTAAAAATATCCATATCAAATGGCTTTACAACATAATAATCTGCCCCTAAAGTTATAGCTCTTTGAGTTATTTTATCTTGTCCAACTGCAGATAATACAACTACTCTTGGGAATTTGTTTAAATTCATTGAATTTAACTTTTCTAAAACTCCTAAACCATCTAAATGAGGCATTATAATATCTAATATTACTAAATCTGGTTGCTTCTCTTGAATTAATGTTAAAGCTTCTCTACCATCCTTAGCTATCCCTGTTACTATAATATCTCTTTGATTTAAAAGATAATCATTTAAAATACTGCAAAATTCTTTGTTATCATCAGCAATTACTACTGAAATCTTATTTCCATCCATTTTTGCTCTCCCTTTCTCCCCATTATTATATAATTTGAAAATTTAAAACTTCCAATTTACTTTGTCACTTAATTTTTAAAAGTTTTTCTTTAATTCAATTTATATTTTTTTATTTTTTTATTCTACTAAATATATTATACCATAATTTCTAAAATAAAAAAGATTATTTTACATTATTTTGAAATTTTTTTGATTAAATAATGAATTTTTTTCTATAATTTTATATATATATTGTAAAACAACAAGATATAGCAACTTATTCTTATTAATTTAGCTATATCTTGTTAATAATCTTCTTATTTTTATTTTATAATTCCAGCTTCTTCAAGCATCCATTCTATATATATTCCATACCCAATATCAGGCTTATTAATTAATACATGAGTTACAGCACCTACTATTTTATTATTTTGTATTATAGGACTTCCGCTCATTCCTTGAACTATTCCTCCAGTCTTACTTAAAAGCTCTTCGTCCGTAACTTTTATTATCATACTTTTAGGCCCACTCTTATCTTGTTGTAGTAGTTTAACTATTTCTATACTATATTCTTTAGGACCTTCATCACCAACTGTGCTTATTATGGTAGCTGGACCTTCTTTTACTTCATTTCTTAATCCTATAGACATTGGTTCGCTAAACTTAGGATTTATTAAATCTTTAGTTGTACTTCCAAATATACCTGATGTTGCATTAATTGAAATTTTTCCTATAGTACTTCTCTCATTAACAAATAACCCTCTTAATTCACCTGGTACTCCTTTTTCACCTTTACGAACACTTAATATTGATGCTGATAATAAATCCCCATCTTTAATTGTGAATGTTGTATTAGTATCTCCATCTGTAATTGGATGACCTAATGCACCAAAAGTTTTACTATTAGCATCATAGAATGTTAATGTTCCTATACCTGCTGTAGAATCTCTAACCCATAAACCTAGTTTATATGCTTCACCTTCTTTAACAAGCTCTATATCCTTGTTAAATTTACATCCTTGACGAATAAACTCAACATTTACTAAGTTGTTATTATTTTCTTTTATTAATAATCCTAATTGTTTTGCACCTTGAATTTCATTACCATTTACTTTTAATAGTACATCCCCTAATTGTAATCCTGCCACTTTTGCTGGACTACTTTCAGTTCCACCTCTAGTCTCAACATCTGAAAAACCTACAACTAAAACACCTTCTGTAGATAATTTTATTCCTACACTTGTTCCACCTGGATATAGTTTTATATCATCTAATTTTTGTACAGATACAGATTTTATAGGTATTAAACCTAAAAAATCAATATTTACTTTATCTTTTGACATTTTTACAGTATTAAGTACTCCTTGATTATACACAGATATATCTGATACTTGCATACTATCATTAACATATATTTTCTCTGGCAATTTTAGAACACTAAGATATGCTATTAATGCCAAAATAGCTATCGGAGCAGTAATTATACTAAAATACTTTAATATTTTTTTAAACATTTTTATCTCCTCCTTTGCTTCTGACATTAATTTTCCCTGTTTAACTTTTTTATATGCTGTAGTAACTTTGTTAACATAGTTAAAATTTAATAACTTAATAAAATTTGTATAAAAAAAATAAAACCATGTTAAATTACCATGATTTTATTCTTTACAGTATTGCTATACCTTATGTATGTTTTTTAATTTTTTTTAATTTCTTCTTTTTTTATTTCAGCAAATCTCACCATTTCAGATGCATTTTCTATGGTAACATCACTTATCTCATCTCCACCAACCATTTTGGCAATTTCTCTAATCTTATCATCTCTTGTTAACATTCTTATTCCTGTAAATGTCTTTCCATCATTTACTTTCTTAGATACAAAGTAATGATTGTCTGAAAGTGCTGCAATTTGTGGTAAATGAGTTATACATAATACTTGATGCTTTATTGATACTTCATACATCTTTTCACCAACACGTTTACCAATAGTTCCACTTATTCCTGTATCTATTTCGTCAAAAATAAGTGTTGGGATTTTATCTTTATCTACAAAAACACATTTTAAAGCAAGCATTATTCTTGATAATTCTCCACCTGATAACACTTTTTCTAATGGTTTTAAAGGTTCTCCTGGATTGGCTGATACTAGGAATTGAACTTCATCATAACCTCTTGAGTTCATTTCATCTACTAGGTTAACTTCTATTTTTATTATTGCCTTTTCAAGTCCTACATAAGATAATTCTTTTTTAATATTTACTTCTAGTATTTCAGCTGCTTCAGCTCTTAATTTATGAAGTTTTTCACCTATAATTTTCATTTTTCCTTCAATAATATTAAGCTCTTCTTTTAGCTTTATTACTATTTCTTCTGCATTTACTAACTCATCATATTTTTCTTTTAAATTTTTCAAATTATCTAAGATATCTTGAATTGAGTTACCATATTTTTTCTTATATAAACTTATGGTATATATTCTCTCGTTTATTTGTGCTAATCTATCTTCATCATATTGTATTTCACTACCTATATCACGAATTTCTCTTGTTACATCTTCTAAACAATAAAAAGCCTCTTCTATTTGAGTTTTCTTTTCCCTTATTATTTCAGAATGGTTTTCAACTAATGATAATTCAGAAATAACCTTTGATAATCCTTCTAATACTGAAATTCCTTCATTAGTTGAATTTAAGTACCCATAAGATTTAACTAAACTATTTGATATTTTTTCTGCATTAGCAAGCATATTATATTCATCTTTTAAGTCTTCTTCTTCATTAACTTTTAAATTTGCCTTTTCTATATCTTCTATTTGGAATTTAATATAGTCAGCCAATTTTTCTCCATTTTCATTACCTGTTAACTTATTTATTTTTTCAATATTTTGTAGATAACTACTTCTTAATCCTTCATATTCTTGAAGTAAATCTTTTATTTTATCATAATAAAATTCGTCAACATATAAAATATGAGTACCTTTATTTAATAAATTTTGATTTTGATGCTGTCCATGAATATCTAATAGCTTTTCTCTTATCTTTTTTAACTGTGATAATACAATACTTCTATTATTTACTTTTATTAGGCTTTTACCATTAATAGTAGTTTCTCTACGTATTATTAGCATTTCATCTCTTTCTATACTTAACTCTTCTAATACATCATAAATCTCATCATTTTCAATAGAGAAAACAGCTTCTACAATTGTTTTATCTTCTCCATATCTTATTTGATCTTTAGAAAATTTTCCGCCTAATACATAATCTATAGTGTCTATAAGTATTGATTTACCTGCACCGGTTTCTCCTGATAATATATTAAATCCTACTCCAAATTCAACAGATAACTCTTGAATTAATGCGAAGTTCTTAATATTTAATTCAACTAGCATTATACCCCACCTTTATAATCTAAGAAATCATATTTCTAACTTTAGAAATTAACTCTAAAGCTTTTTCATCCGTTCTAACTAATAC
>JAFNXG010000012.1 GCA_017383505.1 Clostridium sp. | reverse complement strand
TATTAAAGAAAAAGAATCAGCAATAAATACACTTGTTAAACAACTATCTCAAGCTACTAATGAAACAGTTTCTAATTATATAATGCAAGAAATTAATAAACTAAGTGATGAAGTTAATATTCTAAAGAAATCCTTAGAAATTCAATGCGAAGAAAAAGAAACTGTTGCTTATGACATAAAAAACTTAAAGATAATATTAGATCAATTTGATAAGCTTGAGTCTACATTCGAATTAACTGAAGATATTAATACAAGAAGATTACTTTTACAAACAATTTTAACCAAGGTTACCTGGGATGGTGAAAATTACGAAGCAGAACTTACTATTCTTGAGGATAAAAAAAAATAGTTCCCAGATTAGCTGATTTTACCAAAAAGTCGCACTTTCATAACCTAAGGTCAAAATTCTGTTCCAGCATCTATGCAATCAATTGTCTCTTTAAACATTTTGACTCCTAAAAAAATACTCTATACTATATAGATTATTTCAATAATTTCTTTTTGTTACTATAACTCGTCTAATATATGAAATATTCTACTAAATTTTATTTTATAATTTACTCATTTTTATGAAACATATACTTAATTGTTGAATATATTATATATACCTTTATTAATATATTATCTTAGTGCATATTGTACTCTTGCTATTAATTAAATATAAAAAAAGTATCAAAGTTATCATTAAATACTTAATAATAACTTTGATACAACTTCTAAACAGCTTCTCTATCTAAATTTATTTCTAATTTTCTTTCTTTTCTTCTCCAGAATACTACTGCAGATACTATAACTAACATACAGAATAATGCATATATCCAAAATAGGCTATTACTCATGCTTCCAAATAATATAATTAATGATCCTAAAATAGCTAGAGTTGGATTTATTTTAGAATTCCAAACTCCTTTTATTTCACCTTTTCTACCTAACTGTAGTACCTTAACATATAAAATAATATATAAAGCATAACTCATTGTTATTGATATTTCTGATATATCAGAGTTTGGAAGTATTCCAAACTTTGTTGTCATATAATGTATAACAAACCATACTAAACAAATTACAAATGAAACTATAGCTGAATTAACAGGCATTAATAATTTTTCATTTACTTTTGAAACAAGTTCTGATTTAGGGAACATATTTCTTTCTGCTAAAGAATGTGGTAATCTTATCATTCCTAAAGTTAATCCATTAATAGTACCCATTATAGATACTACTACAAATGTTAGTATTATTTTAGCTCCCCATGGACCTAATAAGTTATTAGCCGCTAAATCAACATGAGCATCACCAAGCTCCATTATTGTTTCTGGACCAATATATATACTTATTCCAACAAAATATAATAGGTATATAATTAATATAAATATTGGTGCTATTATTAAAGCCTTTGGTAAATTTCTTTTAGAATCTTTTATTTCATGTCCTATAGAGGTAGTAACTACCCATCCATCAAATGAAAATGCAATAGGTGCTATTGCTGCAATCCACCCAACAGATTGCATTGAAGTAACATCTCCTAATGAAATGCTATTAGTATCACCTAAAATTAATCCTGCAACTGCTATTATTATCAGTGGTATAATCTTTATAATAGTAGCTACATTTTGGAAAACTCCACCTAACTTTGCTGATAAACTATTTATTGTAAATACAAACATCATAATAATAAATCCTACTAACATTTGCATTTCTAAAGTTGCTTCGATTCCAAATAATAAGAATATGTATATTCCTGCAACCCAAGATACAACTACTATCATAGTAGGAAAATATAAAAATGTTTGGAACCACCCAAATGCACATGCTAATGATTTATTATAATTTTCCTCTGCATATGCTATTAATCCACCAGATTGAGAACTTCTAGATGCAAGCTTAGAAATAGTTAAACTACCAAATATAATTGCAATAGCTGCTATGCAGAATACTAAAACTCCTAAACTAACACTTCCACCTGTTGCAACTAATATGTTGTCACTTTTAAAGAATATTCCAGATCCTATAACAATACCAACTATCATTGTTATAGCTGTAAATAATCCATATTCATTTTTCTTCATGTTTTCCCCCCAATATTATCATTTAACTTTTGTTTAATTGCTTATTTCATCTTTTATTGAATAAAGTTAAAATTTACTATTATATGCTAGTTTTCTATAAATATATCACGAAATTTTAATTTAGTAAATATTCCAATTATAAATTTTATTTCCTATATTCTATTAGTTTTCTAATTTTTATTATAATTACTATTTAAAAAGCCCTTCTCCCATTTGAATAAATAATTGAAGTGCCATAAAGAATTTAATATCACATCTTTCTCCACTATTTAATATTTTTATAGCATCGTCTTTTGATAATAATATAGTTTCTATATCCTCATCTTCTTCTAAGTTTTCATTAGAAATTTTCCCAGAACAAGTACAATAAACTAAAGATACTGATTCATCTGTCATTCCTGGTGATAAGTATAATTTTTGTCCTATTCTATCTTCTATAACCTCTTCTAAATCTAATCCAGTTTCTTCTTTTAACTCTCTTTTCACCGTTGGTATAATATCATCATTATTATCTATTAATCCTGCTGGTAATTCATAAACATAATTATTTAGAGGAATTCTAAACTGTCTTATAGCAACTAACTTCTTTTTATCCTTATGGTATGCTAATATAACAACAGCATCTACTTTATCTTCTTTTCCATTAAAAAATTGCTCCTCTAGTGTTTTTTTATCTTTTCTAGTTGCAATTGTCCAAGTTTTTTCATTTCCACTTTTATTAGTGTAATTTGCATTATACAAACTTAAAAATTTAGTTTCTGCTAAGGTTTCTATATTTTTCACTTTATTGTTCATAAAATTTTCTCTCCCAACTCTAATTTTGTATTATTTTTTATTTTTATATAACCTCTCCTTTATTTTATACTATAAATTTATACAATAAAAGAAAAAAGCACTATTTATTAGTGCTTTCATTATTTATTATTTCTTGAAATTCATCTTCTGAGATATCTTTATTACAAATTAATGATTTTTTTAATAATTCTTCTCCATTATTACTTAAAGCAACTTTACCAATTATATCTCCAGCATTTTTGTTTAATGAATTAAAAACTTCTAGCTCTATAGAACCCTCTTCTTTATATCCATATTCAAAGTCACAATCTTCAACAACACTTCCTAATTTGATAAATTCTGATGAGTTAGTTATATCTTTTATGTTATTACTTTTAAAACAGTAGTTATCTGCAACATATTTATATATTTTCTCTGTTACATTCCATCTATCACTACAGTTTAGAACAACTATAATTATATTTCTTCCTTCATGTCTTATCGAAGATACTAGACACTTTCCTGCTTGACCTGTATATCCTGTTTTTACTCCATTTGCTTGTGGAATTTTATATAAAATCTTATTTATATTATTATAATCCCTTGTAAAATTTGAAACATCTCTTGTTATGCTCTTTGTTCCACAAATTTCACAAAATAGTTCATTTTCCATAGCCTTTGCAGTTAATAGAGCTAAATCATAAGCACAAGTATAATGTTTTGGACTATCTAATCCATGAGGGCTTTCAAAATGAGAATTTATTAACCCTAGACTAATAGCATAATCATTCATTATTTTAGCAAAACCTTCTATGCTTCCGCCTATATCTTCGGCTATTGCTATTGCTGCATCATTTCCTGACTTATACATTAATCCATATAACAATTCTTTTAATATTATTTTTTCTCCTGCTACATATCCTACTTTTGATCCTCTGATAGATGCTGCTTTTTTACTTATAGTAACTTCTCTATCTAAATTCCCATGGCTTATTGCTACTAAAGCTGTAAGGATTTTTGTTGTACTTGCCATTGGTACTATTTCATTTGCACTTTGTTCAAATAAAATTTGTTTTGTTTTACTATCTAATGCTATTGCATTTCTAGCTGAAACTCTAATACTACTTAACATATTATCTATATCTACATCTTCTATCTGATTATCTTCTATTATTGCTATATCAGTATCATCATCTTCTTCAAAACATTGCGCATATGCATAATTGCTAAATATTTGAGATATTATTAAAGCTAAACTTAAAATTACTCCTAATATTTTATTATTTTTCATTAGTATCACTCCTATGTTCTCCTTACAAGTGTAGTATTTTCATTTATAAAAATTTTAAACATAATTAATAAGTTTTCATGATTTATATTTTATTTTTCTGGTAATAATATAAAAGATTAGGAGAGGTTAACTATGCTTATTTTTATAATTATTATTTTTATTTTTTTATTAATTTTTTTAGTGCCTATTCCACTAAAATTTACTGCACATTATTCTAAGGATAGGTATTATTTAAAACTTTATAATATTGTTATTTTTTCTAATACTGGCGGTGTTTTAAATAAGTTTTTAGATAAAGATGAAAAAATTGAACCTAAGAAAAGGAACAATAAAAGAAAAACAAAAATAAAACCTAATGCTAAAAAACAAATAAATATTAATTCTAAATCTAAAAAAGGTAGAATTAATTATCTAGCACTTATTAAAAATATTTATTTTGCTCTTAGTAGAAATAAGTTTAAACCATCAATAAAATTTAGCAATGATACCCTTTATTCTCTAGGGGATGCCTCTAGGACTGCTATCTTTGTTGGAGTATTTTATAACATTAACCCTATTTTACTTTATATTTTCTCAATACTATTTAAAGTAAAATTGCTCAATAGTAATTTTAAGCCTATTTTTAAAGATAAAATACTATTTGAAATAACTATAAATAGTATAATTACCTTTAATTTAGCTCAAATTATTAATATTGGTATTATTATTTTAAAATCAATTTTTGATGATTCCATAATAAAAAAATAGGAGGTGAATCCCTAATTTAGGGGTTATTATGTCTGATAAGCATCATTTAGAAAATTTAATGAGAAGTACTATGGAAAACTTACGTAGTATGATAGATGTCAATACTGTTATTGGAGATATTATAGAAACTAGTGATGGTACTTCAATTATTCCAGTATCTAAGGTTACTTTTGGTTTTGGTTCTGGCGGAACTGAGTTTGGTGAACATGTTGCAGTAAGAAATGGTGATGAAAATTACCCATTTGGTGGAGGTTCTGGAGCTGGAGTTAGTGTAAAACCTATTGCTTTTTTAATAGTTAAGGATGGAATGGTAAGATTACAACCTGTAGATTATGATAATACTGTAGATAGAGTTGTTGATTCTGTTCCTCAAATTTTTGAATTTGTAAAAAATTTATTTAATGATAAAAATAATAAAAATACTCCTAAAGCTGATAACGATAAAATAGACATTGATATTAATATATAAAATAAAAGCTACTGATTTTTATTTCAGTAGCTTTTATTTTATATCTCTTTATCTAAAGCAGTTTCTTTATCTGCTTCTTCATTTTCATCTAAATCTGAATTTATATTTTCTAAAGCCTTATTTAATACATCCATAGAATTTTTAGATTCTTCATCATTGTATAAATCAAGAGATGGAAGTTCTTTCAATGTTTCTAATCCAAATTGTCTTAAGAATTCATCTGTTGTTCCATAAAGTATAGGTCTTCCCGGAACTTCCAATCTTCCTATATCTTGTATTAATCCCTTTTCTACAAGTTTTTGAATTGCAGATTCTGATTTAACACCTCTTATTTCATCTATATCAATACGTGTAATTGGCTGCTTATATGCAATAATAGCTAAACTCTCTATAGATGCTTGTGAAAGTGAATGTCTTTTATTTTTCTTTAATAATTTTTGAACAAAATCAGAGTTTTCACTTTTAGTAACTAATTGATATGCTCCATTTATACTAATTAATCTAATGCCTCTGCTTTGATCTTCATATTCAGTCATCATTTCTTTTATTATTTCTTCAACTACTTTATCTTTAACTTCAAGATTATTACTTAAATCTCTTAATGATAAAGGTTCCCCACTTACAAATAGCATTGATTCTATAGCTGATTTTATATTAGACTTTCTAGATAGCTCTTTAAACTCATATTGTTTAACATCAATGTTACTCACTATCTTTCCTCCTTTTAATAAGTATATTCCCAAAGCTTTCATCTTGATAAACGTTAATAGTTCTTATTCTTATAAGTTCAAGTAATGCTAAAAATGTGACTACTGTTTCAAGCTTACAAGTGCTTTCTTTCATTAACTCTTCAAATTTAACTATTTTATTAGAGTTAACTCTTTCTAAAAGCTCATTCATTTTATCTTCAACTTTATACTTATCTACATATATTTTCTTTTGAACCACATTAAATTTATTTTGTTTTTCTCTATAATTTTCTAGTATTCTATTATAGATATTATATAAATCTAATAAGGTAATATTTTTAAATATATCTACATTACTAATTGGTTCACTTTTAACTTCTTCTATTATCTCTGGCTTTTTGCTGTAAACATCTCCTTGATTTATATATCGCTCTTTAAAGAATTCAGATACTGATTTTATCTTCTTGTACTCGATTAATCTTTCCATTAATCTTTTTTCAATATCTTCTTCATTTTCTTCTTCATCTATCTTTATTTTAGGAAGAAGATTTTTTGATTTTATCTCTATTAATGTAGCTGCCACAACAATGAACTCTGATGTTATTTCAAGATCCATAACCTTTCTAGTATTAAGGTATTCTAAATATTGATTTGTAACTTTATATATTTCTACATTATATATATCCATCTTATTTTTCTTTATAAGATGCAGTAATAAATCAAAAGGTCCTTCAAAATCTGCCACTTTAATCTTTGGCAATTCCATTAATTCATCCCGCCTTTATATTTTTATTATGCTAACTTTAAGGGTTTCATAACTTATATAATAACAATTTTCTTTTAAAAGAACAAGCCTTAAAGATGCTCATGAAAATATATCTCTTTAGGTTCATTTTGTAATTTATATTCTTCTACATAAATATAAAATTCATTATCAAAACACACTTCTCCGTATATAGTAATCCATTGTCCACTTTTTAAATCTTCGTTTATTCCTTTTGTTTTAATTTGTATCTTTTCCTTATCTGCTTGGCAACATTTTATCCTTTCTCGTGAAATAATCGTAAAATCTGAAATATCATCACTTGTATCAATATAACCTAAAAATACTATTTTTTCTCCTTCATATTTATCTGTATTTTCCTGAATATCATATAATATATTTTGACTATCACTATTTATGATTATTGCATTATTAAATAATAAACTTTGTTCTTCAATATCTTCAGCTTTTATTAAAGGAAAAATATATAATAAAACAACTCCAACACATAAAGTAAAAGTTAAAGGAAGAAATTTATTTGTAGTTTCTACTCTTCTTTTAATAGTAAATATTCTTTCAAATTGAAATATAGAAAAAATCACTAGTATTATTATGCTTAAATAAAAATAATTAATCATATCTGAGCCTACAAAGTTAGTTATATTGCCACTTCTTATTAGAAATACTATAGATAATGATAGTAATACTAAAATAATGAACCATATTAATTCATCAACATTAAATCTTTTCATAAATACCTCTTTTGCAATTAAAAATTATAATTAAGTGTTAACTTTAAAATATTACATCTATTAAATTTCCACTTTTCATCTATATCTCTATATTATTGCTAGAGATATTCCGAAAACTACTATAAATATTATTAAAACTAATTCTATTACAAATTTCTTTTTAAAAAATCCAAATGATATTACTAAGTTCTTTAAATCCATCATAGGTCCTAATATTAAAAATGCTATAACTCCAGCTATTCCAAAGTTATCCATAAATCCTTTTGCAATAAATGCATCTGCTTCTGAACATAATGATAATACAAATCCTAGTCCCATCATTATAATTACACCAATAACTTTTCCAGATGTAATATTATTAATTAGACTATCTTGAAAAAATACTACAAAGATACTTGAAATAAATGCTCCTAATATAAAATAAATACTAATATTTAAAAATTCATTAGATGCATTTAAAACTAAATTTTTAATTTTTCCTTTTAATGAAATATAATAATTATTACTGAAAGTACAGCAGTCACAATAAACCCCTGTATCATATCCTTTTACTATATCTGTGCTATTCTTTTTATCATATATAAATCCTATAATCATTCCTACTATTAAAGCACCTATTACTCCAGCTATAGTTCTATATATTGCAATGTTAATATTATCAGGAAAGGCATAATATGTAGACATAATTACAACAGGATTAACTATAGGTACTGCTAACATAAAGGTTACTCCAATTCCAACCGGCAACCCTTTTTTTATTAAGCTTCTTGTAATTGGAACTATTGCACATTCACATACTGGAAAAAGTATTCCTGATATAGCTGCTATAAAATATGCTATAATACTATTTTTACTAATTATCTTTTTAATCAAATCATCTGATAGATAAATTTGAATTACTGCTGACAATACAGCTCCTATTAATAAAAACGGTAAAGCTTCAACAATAATTCCTAAATAGCTCCACATCCATGATTCAAATTTATTTATACTCACTTTATCACCCGCTATATCACTTTCTCATATACTCTTTTATTTTCATTTTAATATTTCTTATAAATTTACCCTCTAATAAATTACTTTGCTCTAGGGCTAGATCAAAATTACATTTATCTTTTGATTTTATTATTTGAGCTCTGTGGTTTAAATCCTCTAATAATTTAATTCCATTTTCTAATTTCATATTATTTTCATTATTGCAGTTATTAATTACAAGTACATCACTATTTTGTATAAATGGTAATAGTAATTCACCCATATTCTTAACAAAGAACTCAATACTAACTCCATCACAAACAAAATACATAGTGTTTAGCTTAACTAACTTTCCTGTCTCATTATCAAATACACATTTATATAAATGTTCTAATGTTTCTGTACCGTTATACTCTATAATTATCCTATCAGTTTTATAGTTTTTTACTATTTTATATATCTCCTTATTAAGATTTAAACTATCTCCCATAAAACTAACATGTCTTACACTTTGTCCATAATTATTAAACTCATTTATTGAAGTATTTCCTTTTTCACAAGTAACAACAGTTATGTCTTCCTTATCTGCAATAGTTTTATTTATTAATGAATTAATAAAGGCTGACTTTCCAGCCCCTAAAAATCCAGTAACAACATCAATGCCAACCTTCATCTACTCACTCCTTATAAAAAGAACTTCTTAATTTTATCTCTATTTAAATTAGTTCCAATAAATGAAATAATAGTTTCTCCCCTATAAGCTATCTTTTCCATATTGATTTCAGATAAAGTATAGTCAAACTGCTCTTTTCCATTTTTAGTGTTAACAATTCCTTTTGCTCTAATTATTTCACCAAATTCAAAGCTGTTTTTTATAAAGTTAAATTTACTTAAAAGCTCCTCTTTAGATACATTTCTATCTATCTTTAAAGCAAAGCTTTCAAATGCAGCTTCTTCATTTTTCTCTTTTTTTATGTTTCCAACATTTAAAGAGCCCTTTTTAAATTTAACTTTTTCATTCTTATCATTAATATTTCTTAAAAAGAAGGCTTTTGGAATTAACTCTTCTGATTTTGTTCTACTCCACTCTTTTCCTACTATAATTGCATTTGAATTTAATTTATTTATCTCCTCATTAAGTCTTCTAAGTTCTTCACCCTTAACATTTTGAGTTCTACTTAGAATTATAATATTGGCATTTTTTATTTGATTCATGAAGAAACTTTTAAAGTTTGCTAAATATAAATCAAACTTCTCTGCATCTACCACAGTTATAGCTTTTTCAATTTGAGCTAAATCTTTTAACTCTTTTTCTGCAAATACCTTTTTTATATCGCTTAATTTTGCAACACCTGTAGGTTCAATTAAAAGTCTATCTACATTACAACTTTCAACTACATCAATAATTGATTCTTTAAAGTCTCCTGTTACCTGACAGCAAATACACCCTGCATTTATTTCCTTTACTAAAGTATTAGTTCTTTTTAAAACTTCTCCATCAATGCTTACTTCTCCAAATTCATTTTCAATAATAGCAATTCTCTCTTTATAATATCCTTCTTCTATAAGTTTTTTTATTAATTGAGTTTTTCCTGCACCAAGAAATCCTGAAAAAATCTCTACCTTAACACTCATACTTTT
>JAFNXG010000011.1 GCA_017383505.1 Clostridium sp. | reverse complement strand
ATATGTTCTTAAGAATAGCTCCAGAGTTATACTTAAAGAGATGTATTGTTGCTGGATTTGAAAAAGTTTATGAATTAGGAAGAACTTTCAGAAATGAAGGTATGTCAGTAAGACATAATCCAGAATTTACTATGATAGAATTATACCAAGCATTTGCTGACTATAATGATATGATGGAATTAACAGAAAATATGGTAGCAGAAGTTTGTAAAAAAGTTAATGGAACTACTAAAGTTACTTACCAAGGAACTGAAATTGACTTTATGCCACCATGGAGAAGAATTACTATGGTTGATGCTGTTAAGGAATATGCAGGAGTAGATTTTAAAGAAATTTCATCTAACGAAGAAGCTCAAGCTATTGCTAAAGAAAAGCATCTAGAATTCCCAAAACCATTAAATACTGTAACTAAAGGTGAGGTATTAAATGCTTTATATGAAGAGTTCTGTGAAGAGCATATGATTCAACCAACATTTATTATAGATTATCCAGTAGAAATTTCACCTCTTACAAAGAAGAAGAGAGGCGACGAAATGTTTACTGAAAGATTTGAAGGATTCGTATTTGGTAGAGAATTATGTAATGCATATTCAGAATTAAATGATCCTATTGTTCAAAGAGAAAGATTCGCTCAACAAGAGAAAGAAAGAGAACTTGGTGATGATGAAGCTTACATGATAGATGAAGAATTCATGAGTGCACTAGAAACAGGTATGCCACCAACAGGTGGATTAGGAATAGGAATAGATAGATTAATAATGTTCTTAACTGATTCAGCATCAATAAGAGACGTTATACTATTCCCAACAATGAAACCACAAAACTAATAAAAGACCACCGAAAGGTGGTCTTTTATATAATTAATCAATAATTTTATTATATTATATAAAAAGAAAGTAAGGATTTTATTAGCTTTATAGCGAAAATTTATCCTTTAAAGATAAAAAACAAATAAAAATAAAAAAAATAGAAAAAAAGTATTGCATTTTATATAAAAGCTGTTATAATTAATCATGTAATGACATTCCGCGATAGCTCAATGGTGGAGCACTCGGCTGTTAACCGATAGGCTGGAGGTTCGAGTCCTCTTCGCGGAGCCATTTTAATTCATTACAACAATAATATTCCGCGATAGCTCAATGGTGGAGCACTCGGCTGTTAACCGATAGGCTGGAGGTTCGAGTCCTCTTCGCGGAGCCACTTTAATTAATTACAACAATAATATTCCGCGATAGCTCAATGGTGGAGCACTCGGCTGTTAACCGATAGGCTGGAGGTTCGAGTCCTCTTCGCGGAGCCATTTTTATTTTAAAGGGTTTTGTAGGAGCAGATAAAGTCTGTTGATACAAAACTCTTTTTATTTAAAAATTAATTATTAAATTTTAATAAAATAAATTAACTTGACATATAAAAGGCATTTGGTAAAATTAAAATATAATTTAATAAACATGTTGAGAAAGAAGAGTAGTTTTAAAATTCTTTATAGAGAGATGATGGAAGGTGAAAATCATTAAGAACTTAAAATGAAGGGAGCTTTTGAGTGTTATAGTTTAGAAAGTTGGGCTTTAGCCAAGAAGGGTGGAACCGCGGAAGTTATTTCGTCCCTTTATGGTTATAAGGCTTTTTTTATTATAAAAATATACAATAGGTTAAGAAAATATTTTATATTTTCTTAAGTTTAAATATTGTAAAAATGGAGGTAGTAAAATGGCAGTAGAAAAGACAATGGATAAAATAGTTGCTCTATGTAAGAGTAGAGGATTTATATTCCCAGGATCAGAAATATACGGTGGTCTTGCGAATTCATGGGATTACGGTCCATTAGGAGTTGAGTTTAAGAATAATGTTAAAAAAGCTTGGTGGAAAAAGTTTGTTCAAGAAAGTCCTTATAATGTAGGAGTTGATTGTGCAATACTTATGAACCCTGAAGTATGGGTTGCATCAGGACACGTTGGTGGATTCTCAGATCCTTTAATGGATTGTAAAGAGTGTAAGTCAAGATTCAGAGCTGATAAATTAGTTGAAGATCACATGACTGAAAGTGGTGTAGAAGTTGCTTGTGCAGATGGATGGACTAATGAAGAGTTAATGGAATATATAAATAAGAATAATATAGTTTGTCCTAAATGTGGAAAAATGAACTATACAGATATAAGAAAGTTCAACTTAATGTTTAAAACATTCCAAGGTATAACTGAAGATTCAGCGAGTACAGTATACTTAAGACCAGAAACTGCTCAAGGTATATTTGTTAACTTTAAATCAGTGCAAAGAACTTCAAGAAAGAAAGTTCCTTTCGGTATAGCTCAAATAGGAAAGTCTTTCAGAAATGAAATAACTCCAGGTAACTTTACTTTTAGAACAAGAGAATTTGAGCAAATGGAATTAGAATTCTTCTGTAAGCCGGGAACAGACTTAGAGTGGTTTGGATACTGGAAAGATTACTGCTGGAATTTCTTAAAGAACTTAGGTGTTAATGAATCTAATTTAAGAATGAGAGATCATGGTGAAGAAGAGTTATCATTCTACTCAAATGCAACATCTGATATAGAATATTTATTCCCGTTTGGTTGGGGAGAACTTTGGGGAATAGCTGATAGAACTGACTATGACTTAAAGAAACATGCAGAACATTCTGGTACAGATATGACTTATTTAGATCCAACAACTAATGAAAAATATGTACCATATTGTATAGAACCATCATTAGGCGCAGATAGAGTTGCGTTAGCGTTCTTAGTAGATGCATATGATGAGGAAGAGTTAGAAGGTGGAGATGTAAGAACAGTAATGCACTTACACCCAGCTTTAGCTCCATACAAAGCAGCAGTATTACCTTTATCTAAGAAATTATCTGAAAAGGCTGATGAAGTTTATGCAATGTTAGCTAAAAACTTCAACATAGAATATGATGAGACTGGAAGTATTGGTAAGAGATATAGAAGACAAGACGAAATAGGAACACCATTCTGTATAACAGTTGACTTTGAAACTGAAAATGATGGATGCGTAACTATAAGACATAGAGATTCTATGACTCAAGAAAGAGTTAAAATTGAAGAATTAAATGATTTTATTGCAAAAAGCTTAGAATTTTAATTTAAATAGCGTTAAGAGATAAATTTTATATCTCTTAACGCTATTTTTGTATAAAGTATCATCAAAATATATAGTTTAAATATAATATAGTGTGGTGTAATAACCTAATGGGAGGATTAGATGTATAATGATAATGGTTTAAAAGGAGATAAGTGGTCTAAGATTGCTTATCCTGGAGAGATAGTGTACCCTGATGGGGTTGATTTCAATACAGGATATTGGATTATGAATTATTTTAATTATATAGGAAATGGTGTATTTAGTAATAAAATCGGAAGAGTTATAAATTCAAATCTTAAAAATTCTAAAGAAATTGACTTTAAAGTTGAATTAAATAGAGTTAGACAGGTAGTAAGCAAAATTGAAAAAAGAGAAGATGATATTATTAAATACTGGAGTGGTAAATCTATAGTTGAAATAATAATGTGTATGTCTTTAAAATTGTTAGTGAAATATGAAAGTTCAGAAGGGATGAAAGTGAGAATAATATCAATTTTGACAAAGGCTATAAATGATTCGTATATAATAGCAACATATTATAAGTACTTTTATGATATCCCAAGACCTATACAGTTAGATGAAAAAATAAATTGTAGAATAGATACTCCCAAATCACCAAGCTATCCTTCTGTATATTTAGCAACTATGGCCACAGCTATAGAAATACTAGCATATTATTTTCCTAAGGAAAGAAAAAAATTATTAATGATACAACAGCAATTAGGAGAATCGAGGTTGTATGGAGGAATACATTTTAGAAAAGATTTATATGATGGTGTTAAGTTAGGAAAACAAATAGGTAAAGAAATTATACTACAAGTATCTAAAGAATTAGATGTCAAAGGAAGAGTTATTGATAAATTCTAATATCAATAAATGATTTAAAATAAATTTTAGTTTCTTATAAATACTTTTGTAGATAATAATTACAAATAATTATAAAGATGGAATATAAAAATTTATAATGATATAATTATTTTTATAATGGAAAGAATTAAAAGTATAGAATATGTATATAGCTATTATTGTGTAAAGTGTGGAGGCAATTAATGAAAGATTTTTGTGAGTTTAAGAAGTTTATTAATAAAAAGAAAGTTGCAGTAGTTGGAATTGGAGTTAGCAATATACCATTAATTAACTTTTTAGTTAAATTAGGAGCTGATGTAACTGCTTTTGATATGAAGAGTGAAGAAGCTTTAGGTAGTATTGCGATTGAGTTTAAAGAAAAAGGTGTAAAGTTAGAGTTAGGAGAAAATTATTTAGATTCATTAACAGGATTTGAAGTTGTTTTTAAAACACCATCTATGAGAATAGATTGTGAGGCTTTAAAAAGAGCAAAAGATGAGGGAGCGTATATAACATCTGAAATGGAGGAGTTTGTTAGATATTGCAGAGGAAAGATATATGCAACAACAGGTTCTGATGGAAAAACAACAACAACAACAATAATATCTAAATTGTTAGAAGCGCAAGGATACAAAACATGGGTAGGTGGAAATATAGGAAATCCACTATTTTCTAATATAGAAGAAATAAAAGATGATCATATGGTTGTTTTAGAACTATCGAGCTTCCAATTGATGACAATGAATTTAGGGGTTGATGTTGCGGTTGTTACAAACTTAGCTCCAAACCATTTAGATATGCATAAGGATATGAAAGAGTATGTAGATTCTAAGAAAAATATATTCTTATATCAAAATTGTAATGATATTTTAATTTTAAATAGAGAAAATGATATAACTTATAAATTTAAAGAAGAAGCAAAAGCAAAAGTTAGAGAGTTTTCATCTAAAAGAGTTGTTAGTAACGGTGCTTATTTAAAAGATAATAATTTATATTTGGATGGTGAAGTTGTTTGCAAAAAGAATGATATACTTATTAAAGGAATGCATAATGTAGAAAATTATTTAGCAGCATTTGCTGCCACTAAAGATGATGTAAAAATTGAGACTATGAAGAAGGTAGCAGAAAGCTTTACTGGAGTTGAACATAGATGCGAATTAGTAAAAGAAATTGATGGAGTTAGATATTATAATGATTCTATTGCATCAAGTCCAACTAGAACTCTTGCAGGATTATTTGCTTTTGAAAAAAAAGTAATATTAATAGCGGGAGGATATGATAAACATATACCGTTCGAACCTTTAGCGGAGCAGGGGTATCAATTTATAAAAGAATTAATACTTTTAGGAGATACTAAATATTTAATAAAAGATGTGTTTGAAAAAGTAATTAATGAAAAAAATATAAATATACCAATTACGATAGTGAATTCTCTGGAAGAAGCTGTTAAGAAAGCTAAGGAAATTGCTCAAGAGGGGGATATAGTGACTTTATCACCGGCATGTGCATCTTTTGATATGTTCGCTAACTTTGAAGTAAGAGGAAATAAATTTAAGGAAATAGTAAAAGGGCTATAGTTTAGATTATCTAATAAAATATTAAAATAAAAAATAGAAGT
>JAFNXG010000133.1 GCA_017383505.1 Clostridium sp. | reverse complement strand
GCAACCTCAGTTTTACCGTATCCAACATCTCCACAAAGTAATCTATCCATAGGTTTGTTAGATTCCATATCCCTTTTTATTTCTTCTAATGAAGATAATTGATCTGGCGTTTCTTCATATGGAAATTCGTCTTCAAACTGTCTTTGCCATTCTGTATCTTTAGAATATTTATATCCTTTTAATGCTGCTCTAGCTGCATATAATTTTACTAAATCATCTGCAATCTCATTAATAGATTTTCTAACCTTAGCTTTAGCTTTTTGCCACTCGTTTCCTCCAAGCTTATTTATCTTTGGAGTTTTTCCTTCACTCCCTACATACTTTTGGACTAAGTCTAATTGATCAACTGGAACATATAATTTATCGCCTTTATCATATACAATATCTAGGTAATCTCTTGTATTTCCTGCTATATCAATTTGTTTTATTCCTTTAAATACTCCTATACCATGATTTGCATGTACAACATAATCTCCAGGCTTTAGTTCTGCAAAACTAGTTATCTTTCCTATACCCTTTTTCTTATTTTTCTTTTTAGATAAAACTTTTTTTGCTTCACCAAAAACTTCTTTATCTGATATTACACATACTTTTAAATCAGGATATTCAAACCCCTTTACAAGATTACCAAATGTAACTATTGCTTGACCTAATTCAATATTATCTACTTCATCTTTATAAACACTCTCTACATCTCTATCCCTTAAAGTTTTTACTAATCTTTCCCCTCTACTTCTAGTACCAGCTAATATCAAAGTTTTAAATCCATTTAATTTTCTTGATTTTATATCTTCAATTAATAAATCTAATTGCCCATTATAATTATTAGATGTAATTTGATTTAATTCTACATTAGTACTAGGAAATAATATATCTGATTTTGTATCAAACGTATTTAACGTTATTACATTTGACTTTTCTAACTTTATTAATAGTTCTTCTTTATTTATTAATAATTCATTTTGAGATGGTAATATATCTCCTCTTTGAAGAAATGCTAAATAGTTTTCATTAAATTCATAATATATACTTTTTATTTTACCTTCACATCTTTTTAAATCATCAATAATAAAAGTATAACCTTCTAAATAATCAAAAATAGATTCCGTTTTTTCATAAAAGAAAGGTAAATAACTATCAACTGTTTCAAATGTTGATGTTTCTCTTAATAACTCTAAATTCTTATTTACTATTCTTTTTATTTTATCAAGCTGTTCAGTGTTTTTATTACTTGATTTCTCAATTAATTCATCTAATTCATCAGTAATTTTTTTATTGGCATTAATTTTAGCTTGCTCATCGACTATTATCTCTTTTGCTGGGAATATATCCATAGATTCAACTTTCTCTATACTTCTTTGAGATTCTATATTAAAAGTTCTAATTGAATCTACTTCGTCTCCAAATAGTTCAATTCTATAAGGATAAACAGATATAGGAGGGAAAACATCTAATATCCCTCCTCTAAATGAAAATTCACCTTTTCCTTCAACTACTTCTACTCTTTCATATCCACACTCAATTAATTTTTTAGAAATATCATTTAAATTTATTTCATCACCATTTTTGATTGTAATACTATAATCCAAATATTTTTCTCTTGGAGTATACAATGCAGTAATTGCATCTATTGAAGTAACTACTATTTTCTTATTTTTATTATTAAAAATTTCTTTTAATACTTTTAATCTAGCCCATCTAAGATCTCCTGAAATTGCATCAACATTATAAAACACAACTTCTCTTATAGGTAAAAAATAAACTTCTGTAGAGTAAAAGCTTAAATCATCATATAAGTTTTTAGCTTCTATTTCATTGTTTGTTACTACTACTAAAGAGTTATCTATTTCATTAAATATTCCATCTATTATATAACTTTTTCCTGAGTCTGATAATCCTAATATATTTATTGGAAACTTATTATTTTTTATACTATTTATTACTTGAACAAACTTATCACTTTCTTTTAAGGGTTGCAACAGCCCTTTTAACCTCATTTTATCACCCTCCATAATTCTCTTTAATCTTATTTACATGCATTAAATCCATTTAATTTATTCATAGCTGATTTTATATCAGATTTTATTATTATACTTGTAGCTTCACTTGATGCCTTTATTGTTTCTTTTAAAATTTCAACTTCTTCATTATCAAATTTACCTAATACATGTGAAACTAAATTTCCCTTTGGTGCACCTACACCTATTTTTACTCTTGGAAAGACATCTGTTCCTAAATTAGCAATAATGCTTTTTATTCCATTATGTCCTCCATGACTTCCTTTTTCTCTTATTCTTAATCTTCCAACTTCTAAACTAATATCATCATAAAGAACAATTATCTCTTCATTAGATATTTTATAAAAATTAATTACTTCTCTAATACTTTCTCCACTTAAGTTCATATATGTAGTTGGCTTTAATAAGATTACCTTTTTATTGTCTATAAATCCTTCTCCAAACACACCTTTAAATTTTACCCTATTTAATTCTATATTATACTTATCCGCAATATAGTCTATAGCCGCAAATCCTATATTATGTCTAGTTCCATCATATTCTTTACCAGGATTTCCTAATCCAACTATTAAAAACATTATTAATTCCTCCAGTATTTTTCAAAATTACTATTCTATATTATAACATTTATTTTACTAATAACATATTTTTATTCTAAAAGAGCATTCTAATTTCTATAAAAAATAGGCTAATCTCTATTGAGTTAGCCTATTTTCCCTTTAATTTAATATTCTTATATCAACATTTTTCATCTTGCCAGCGCTTAATACTTTGCAATGTAATATATCATCTTTTTTCTTATCTTGTAATAACTTTATTAAATCATCAGTATTTACAATTTGATAGCCATTAACTTCTACAATAATATCTGTGGGTTTAATATTAGCTAAATATGCACTTCCATTCCTATCTAATTCTTCTATATAGAAACCTCTAACCCCTCTATCTTCATCAATTACTACTCCACCTTCTCTTATACCTAAAATATCTTTAAATCTATTAGTTGAGTTAATCATATCTTTAAACTCTTCCATCTGTAATCCATAGTACAAACCTTCTTCATTTCTCTCTTTTGTAATTCTTAAATCAGCAATTCCTACTAGCTCCCCTTTAGAATTACAGATTGCACCTCCAGTATTCTTTTCATTTATAGGTGCATTTATTTGTAAAAGCAAATGGCTCTTGTCTTCTGAAATTATTAACTTTTCGTTTTTAGATGTAATTATGCCTGGAATTGAACTCCCTATATACTCATCTCCTATAGCATTACCTAATACTACTATTCCTTGCCCTTCTTTTATAGTTTCAGAATCTGCTACTTTTATAGGTTGTAACTCTCCATCAAAATCTATTTTTATTATGGCTAAATCCATATCTTCATCTTGAATCAATACTTTAGCCTCTATTGGAGTTGATGCTACTGATGATAATTTTACATATAAATTATCTTTATCCTTTACTCCAGAATAATTCGTTAATATTATTCCACTATTATCTATTATAATTCCAGTTATATTCCCAATAAAATATTCTTCTTTAACAAGCTTATCTTCCGAATCACTAATACTTACTAATGATGGCGATACCTTTTTTATAACCTCTGTATAATCTAGTATTACCATATCCGAGTCTTCTTTAATCTCATTAATTTTTTGAATAACTCCACCATATTTATTTTTAATATTTATACTAGCTATAACTGAACCTAAAAAACTTGCTATTACTAAGTATGAAATTACTTTAGCTCCTATTTTAACCCTAGCTTGAGTATTATTTTTCT